>NZ_JACJFQ010000030.1:0-72874 GCF_014164835.1 Serratia sp. OS31
CACTTAAAATGAATATAAAACATAATTATATCTAATTTTATATTTACTCTCAGCGAGTGCCCTTTTACTTTTTTGCATTATCCCTACGTTTTATATCAACAAATAAAAATAGTAATAATTTTCATTCCCATTAACATTGCAATATATTCTTACAGTCTCTCAATACTGATGGAAACCCGATGAAAGCGTTGACCACGATGCAGGCCGCCTACTGGGTAGGCCGGCAATCCGAAGCGCCGCTGGGGGGCGTATCCGCCCACCTGTATGCGGAATTTAACTGCTGCGACCTGGATGTCGAACGACTGAGACAGGCCGTTGCCGCCCTTTACCTGCATCACCCCATGTTGCGCCTGCGCATCACGGCCGATGGCCAGCAGACCATCACTCCCTGCGGCCCTGCGCATGGCCTGTATCTGGACGATTTCAGCCAGGCCGATACTCCCGAAGTGAGCCGCCTGCTCACAGCCAAACGGCAGCAAAAAAGCAGCCAAAAACTGCCTCTGGAACAAGGTATCCCCTGTGATATCAGCCTCAGCCTGCTGCCGGGCGGCCACAGCAGGCTGCATGTCGATCTGGATATGATCGCCGGCGATGCCATGGGTTTTCGCGTGTTGATGGAGGATTTGGCGCGGTTTTATCACCAATGTCCGGCATCCCCCGCCGACCATGGCGTGCCCTACTTTGACTATCTGGATCGTCACTATGCCGATACCGCGCAGCAGGCACGTCGCTCCTGCGCTCAGGCTTGGTGGCGCGAACGCCTGCCTCAACTGCCGCCGGCACCGCACCTGTTACGCACACCGGATATTTGCCGCAGCGATCGGCTGGCGCTGCAGCTGAGCGCAAGCGAAACCAAAGCGCTGGAAGATGCCGCCAGGGCGCACGGCATCACGCTTTCATCCCTGTTTCTGGCGCTGTTTGCCGTTACCGTCGGCCATGGCTGGAACATGCCGCGTTTCAGGCTCAATGTGCCGCTGTTCCACCGGGATGAAGCCAGCCTCGCCCCGATCATCGGCGACTTCTCTAACCTGGTGCTGCTTGGCGTGGAGCTGAACCCGGCTGAAAACTTACCGGCTTTCAGCCGCCGCCTGATGACCCAGCTGGGTGAATTGATCGCTAACGCCGACTACCCCGGCGTCAGCGTGATGCGCGATCTGTCGCGCCTGCAAGGCAGCATGCAGCCTTCCCCCGTGGTATTTACCGCCGGGTTTGGCATCCATGGCAAAGCGTTGTTTTCTGACAACGTCACCCGCACTTTTGGCCCACTGGAGTGGGTAATTTCCCAGGGGCCGCAGGTGGCGCTGGACGCCCAGGTGGCACACGCCAACGGTGGCATTCTGATCAACTGGGACGTCCGTCTGGACGCCTTCCCGGATCGGCTGCTGCCGCAGCTGTTCGCCACGTACGGTGCCTTGCTGAAGCGGGCCGCCAACCGGCCGAACAGCTTTAATCAGCCACTTTCGCAGTGGTTGGCCCAATGCTCCGCGGCGGGCCTGGCACGCCAGATACCGGTTCGCCAACTGCTGCACCGGCTGCTGGCGCGGGTCGCGCCGGGTGCCAGGCTGGGTGACGATGACGATATCCGCACCCTGCAGCTACCGCAGGACGCTCTGCAGGCGCTGTTAGCGGTACTGAACAAATATCTGCCGTTAGCGCTGACGCCGGCGGACGTCAAGGCGAACCCGACCCCGGCAGCGCTTGCCGCGTTGATCTGCGAGCTGGCCCCCAATGCCAACGAGGGGGTGCAAATGCTGCTGAAGGTGCTGGCGCCCAAAGCCTGATATCGGTTCCGGGCGCGTGGCCTCACGCGCCCTGCTTTCTATTTCGTGGGTTAGTGACAATCAATAGGGAAATACCATGGAGACACCATTAAATGCACTGCAGCAGGCTTACCTGCTCGGTCGCAGCGAACAATGGCCGCTCGGCGGCGTAGCGATGCATGACTTTCGCGAATATCGTGGTCTGGGGCTGGATTTGGCCCGCCTGGAAAACCGATTGAGCGAACTGGTGCAACACTATGCGGCGCTGCGCACCTGCATCGATACCCAGCGTTTCACTCAGCACGTGCGGGCAGAGGCCACGCTGAATCTGGATCGGCACGATCTGCGTGCGCTCGACCATCAGGCAGCGCAACGCCAATTGGCTGACCTGCGCGAGCAATATTCGCATCAGCGCCACGATCCCGCGCAGCCCCTGTGGCGCATTGCCGCCATTCAGCTCTCGGAGACGCAGGACGCCACCGGCAGCCCCTATGACACCGTGATTTTCACCAGCTTCGACGCGCTGATCCTCGACGGCCAGGGCATCTCCACCGTCATCGCCCGACTGTTTGACGACGCCCCACTGCCGCCTGTCGCGCCGCCAAGCCCGCCAGTTGCCGCCACGGCGGAACAGCGTCAGATTGATGCCGCCTATTGGCAGACCAAGTTACAAGACGTCACCACGCCGTCGGCGCTGCCGTGGCGCACCCCACTGGCCAATATCAAATCCTCTCGCTATCGCCGTGCCAACCTGACTTTGCCGCGCGAAGTACTTAAACAGTTCTCACGCCTGGGATCCGCCCATGCCCTGCTGCGCAACAGCAGCCTTTCGGCACTGATCCTCGATACGTTGGCACAGTGGACCACCGACGGCGAACTCTGCGTCGGCGTGCCGGTGGCGTTTCCTGCGGCAAATGGTTCGCTCAGCAACGCCTCTACCTTTGTGGCGGTGCACTATTCTCGCCTGGGGGGCACCTTTATCAGCCGCGCCCAGGCCTTGCAGGACGACGTGCTGGGTGCGCTCGACCATCTGGCATTTTCCGGCGTTGATCTGGCACGACAGTTACTCAATCACAGCCAGGGTTCCCCGGCGCTGCCGGTGATCCTCACCAACTGCCTGGGATGGGAGACGCTGCCTGCCAACGCGCCGGTGCGCTACCATGACGGCGTGACCCAAACGCCACAGGTAGCGATCGATATCCGCCTGACGCAGGACGCCGACAAGAACCTGCTGTTGTGCGTCGACTACGCCGAGCAGGCATTGGATGGCGAGCAGGTGCAGGCGATGCTGGACGCATTGCAACGTCGGGTGATGTTGATGTGTCGGGACGGCGATGTGGAAATTCCCCCCGCACAATTTATCGATTACCAACATTACCGGCATAACTACAGCGAAACGGCATTCAGCGCTTACCCTTACCTGACGCAGCTGGCAGACCGGTTGTTTAACGATCCGCAACCACGCCCCGCGTTAATCTGCGACCAACTAAGCCTGACGTACCCGGAATTGGGCCAACGGGTTAGCGCAGTGATGGCAAACCTGCAACAGCGTGACCTGAAGCCAGGCAGCGTGCTGGCCTTGTATCTGGCGCGCAGCCCGGAGCATGTGACCATCTCCCTCGCCTGTGCGCTGTTGGGCATTATCTGGGTGCCGATCGACATCAACTCGCCACCGGAACGCACCGCCTATCTGCTGACCAACTGTCGGCCGGATCTGGTGGTCCACAACGGGGAGCTGGATACGCCGCACGCAGTGACGCCAGAGGCGCTGCTCGACTCGACGGCAGGTACCGCCGCACTGCCGGACAGCCAGACGCTGACCGAGCGTAGCGCCAGCACCGAAGCCAGTTATTATCTGTATACCTCCGGCACCACCGGCAAACCTAAATGCGTGGTGCTCAATAACCGCGCCACCGCCAACGTTATCGGCCAGACCCTACAGCGCTGGGCGGTCACCGCCGACGACGTGATGATTTCGGTCACGCCGCCGCACCACGATATGTCGATGTTTGATCTGTTCGGCTCGCTCAGCGCCGGTGCCACGCTGGTGTTACCGGCACCACACCAGGAAAAGGACGCCATCAGTTGGAACCAGTTGGTTGAGCGCCATGGCGTCAGCCTGTGGTGTTCGGTCCCCGCCATTCTGGAAATGCTGCTTACCTGTAAAACCGACGACAGCCTGCGTTCGCTGCGCCTGGTGGCTCAGGGGGGCGATTACATCAAACCGGCGACGGTACAACAATTGCGCGGCCTGCGTCCGGACATCAGCCTGTTCTCGCTCGGTGGCCCGACCGAAACCACCATCTGGAGCATCTGGCACCCGATAGCGCCGCAGGACACCGGCACCGTGCCCTATGGTCAACCGCTGCCGGCTAACCAATACTTTATCTGCCATGAAGACGGCACCCACTGCCCGACCGGCGTGGTTGGCCGCATCCACACCACCGGGGTGAATCTGGCGCTGGGGTATCTGGAAGACGGCGATTTAAAACAACATGATTTCGTTACGCTGGATGGGCCCGACGGACAACCGCTGCGAGCCTTCCGTACCGGCGATCAGGGGTACTATCGCCCGGACGGCAATATCCTGTTCGCCAGCCGGGTGAACGGCTACGTGAAAATCCGTGGCGTGCGCGTTTCGCTGCCGGAAATTGAAGATGTGCTGCGCGGGCACGAAGCTATTCTCGATATCGTGGTGGTGGATTACCCTGGCGGTGACAGTGGTGAAGCGACGCTCGGGGCGATGTACCTCACCCACGACGGCAAACCGCTGTCGCTGGCGGCGATCCGCGCTTTTTCGACCGGCTACCTGCCTTGTACCCATATCCCGACACGCTTTATTCATACCGAGGTGCTGCCGCTGTCGGGTAACGGCAAGACCGACCGTCACCGCATCCGCGCAGCCTTCAGCGCCGATCGTGCCGCGCCGGGACTGAATGCCTGTGCGGCGCCGCTGCCGAGCGCACCACCGGCGCACAGCGGCAAGATCCTGACCATCTATTTACAGGCCATCGGCGCAACGCCGCGCCCGGAATGGGGAGAAGAAACGGCCTTTATCAGCATGGGGTTGAAGCTGCCGCACATTCGCCAGGTGGCGGCACAGCTTAACCAGGCCTTTGGCACCCAACTGCCACCAACGCTGTTAATCCCCTGCAAAAATGCGCGGGAAGTGGCGGCGCTGCTGGCGCGTTAACGCGGTTTAAACTTACGGGGCTGCAAGCAGCCCCCTATCACATCACCCAAGAGTAAATCGGGTCGAACGTGTTCGACCCCTACCGGATCGCCATCAGGCGGGCACCGCCACCAGTTCGCCGAGCGCCGTCTCCAGCGCTTCTTCCCGCAACGCACGCAATAAAAACGCCTGCAGGTCACGCCCGTAGTCTTCGACTCCATCGCAGGGAAACTGCTGCACGTAAACATCGATATCCAGGTGCAGATCGCCAGCATCGGTGCGCCCGCGGAAGGTCAGGTTAGCGCCGTCACCAGAGCCGCCTGCCAGAACACGCCGCGCACAGCTGCAACCGCTGAAACCGGCAGGATCGAAAGGCTGGACGTTGATAAACGGGGAAATGAACAAACGAGAGGCCGGCGTCACTCCACGATCGGTGGCAATGTGTCGCAGGCGGTAACCGGCGTGACTGCGCAGCTCACGCAGCATCTTCGCCATGCCCGACAGAAAATGGCCCAGCGTCTCTTCCGCACGCAGCGACACCAAAAACGGCAGCGTATTGACCGCCAGCGCCGGCGTATTGGTCGCCAGGCTGCTGCGGCGGTTCATTACCGGCATCCACATGGTGCGCGTATCGCCTTTATCATGCGGCAACGGCGGCAAGGTAAAGAACAGCCAGGCGGCGGACAGCGCCAGCAACAGATCGGGCCAACCGATACCGCTACGTTCCGACAGCCAACGCAACCGCTGCGATATTTCCTCCGGCAGCGCCGTGCTGGTACTCAGAGATTTCACGCCATATTCCCTGCCGCCTTTGCGCACCGTCGGCAAGGTCTGCGACGGCGGCAAATACCGCTGCCAAAAATGCCGGTCTTTAGCGCAGCGTTCAGAAGTCGGATAGGCCAGTTCATGATGCTGAAAAGCATGAAACTCGCCCAGTGCATGCCCTGCCGCGCTGTCGTCGAGGAAATGCGTATACAGCGCGGCACAACGGTGTTCGACTAACGCCATGCCAAAACCGTCGATCACAATATGGTGAGCGCGCAGGTACCAAATAAAACGCGAAGGCCCCAGCTTGATCAACCACACCGCGGCCACCGGCTGGCTGCGCAGATCCAGTTGTTGATCGACATCAGCCTGCATCAGCCGCATCGCGGCCTGGTAGGGATCAGGCTGTGCCTGGAGATCAAGGTGATTAAGTTGCGGTATTGCCTGGGGATCGTAACGCTGCAGCGGCAAACTTTCGCCAGTGCCGGCGCGAAAACGCAATGCAAACGCCTGCGTTTCCGCCATGGTCTGAGTGATAGCCCGACACAGAGCCTCTTCATCTATCGCGCCGCGTAGTTCGGTGACGTGAGCGACGGTGGAAAAGGGCTGCCCGGGGTGCAAGGTAAATTCGTCCCAGAAGTCTAACTGCGCCGGTGTCAGCGGCAGCCATTCAGTAGCCAAAACAGTTTCCGACATGTTACCTACCTTTGATAAGCCATAAACAAATGTTGAAACAACGGAAGCGAAAACCCCGCTGCCGCCGATAACGACCAAAAACGGGGTAAATGGCGGACACGACTGGATGACCAGCCCATGGGCTGCCCGGCGTGATCCTTATTATTGTGTTGTGGTTGGCGTGCCTGACCTCCCTGGCGCACGTAAAGCGAGATGGCGTAGCCGCCTTTTCCAAGGCCAGGGCAACGCACTGAAGATGTTTCGGTTCGGTTACAAATGAAAATGATAATAACACTTATTATCATTTTCATGAATATAGAACAACCTGTTCATGCTGCAAACTTACTTGACGGGGAGAGTGCGGTTGAGGAGTGATCGAGGGCTAAATGGCGGGACTATGGGGGCTCAAAATCAACAAAATAGGGACCTTCTGGGGCGGTAAAAGCAAGTACCGCCCCGTTCTAACGGCATGCACCTGCCATTATTGGTAAATTACCGCCACGCCGTGCAGTTTATTGCCTCCGCTGGCGGAAATAATGCGGTATGAACTGGCTCCGGCCTGATCGGCTTTCTTCGCCAATTGCTTTTCCAGACCTGAGAGCGTCAGTGCTCCGCTGGCGGAGACCACGCCGATTTTAGTCAGCCCCTGCTCGGAACTGACGCTGTTGGCCGCAAAGCTGCTGGTGGACACCACCGCCAGGATAAACGCCGCCATGACATATTTAATCGCTTTCATATAACCACCTCATTGGATTGACCAGACCAGGTTCTGTCTGGTGAGGTGATTCTAAGTGGGGGTTGCTGACCCCAAAGTGACCCGTCGATAACATTTTTGTCAGACAACCGGAAAAGCGGGGTTATTTACCTAAGCATACAATTTCATGGGCTATCTTGACGCCCGGCCGGTCTGCGGCCGCCGATCAATCGTCATTCCCCAGTTCCCATATTCGCGATCAATCACTTATATTTAAATTGAGGGCTGCCTGAATGCCACAGCGGCGGCAGTGTCCTCAATCAACCTGAGGGAGCCATCCATTTTATGCGTTTAAAACAAAGCACTGCGGGTCTGTTGTTGGCAGGAACCGGCCTGTTGACGGCGGGCAGCGCACTGGCCGCCACGGATACCCTGGTCTACTGCACCGTAGCCTCGCCCGAATCTTTCAACCCGCAGCTTTCCAGCTCCGGCACCACCTTTATCGCCACCTCGCAGGTGCTGTACAACCGCCTGCTGACGCTGCGTGAAAGCGATAAAACCCCGGCGCCCTCACTGGCGACCGAGTGGACCATCAGCCCGGATGGCAAAACCTACACCTTTACGCTGCGCAAGGGCGTGAAGTTCAACAGCAACAAATACTTCACTCCGACGCGCGACTTCAACGCCGAGGACGTGGTGTTCACCGTGATGCGTCAAAAGGAC
Organism: Serratia sp. OS31; assembly: GCF_014164835.1. Taxonomy (NCBI): domain Bacteria; kingdom Pseudomonadati; phylum Pseudomonadota; class Gammaproteobacteria; order Enterobacterales; family Yersiniaceae; genus Serratia; species Serratia sp. OS31. The sequence continues at coordinate 7,790 of NZ_JACJFQ010000030.1, forward strand.
CCCAACCATCCGTATCACAAGGTGTCCGGCGGCAACTACGAGTACTTCACCGACACCGGGCTGGACAAGCTGATCACCAAAGTGGAGGCGGTGGATAACGACCACGTGCGCTTTACGTTGAGCCAGCCTAACGCCGCTTTCCTCGCCGACTGGACGATGGACTTCGCCTCGATCCTTTCCGCCGAATATGCCGATGCCATGCTGAAAAAAGGCACTCCGGAATATGTCGATAACTGGCCGATCGGCACCGGTCCGTTTGCGCTGCAGCAGTACAAGCAGGACTCGCTGATCCGTTACATCGCCAACCCGCATTACTGGCAGGGCGAAGTGGCCAGCAAACACCTGATTTTCTCCATTACGCCAAACCCGGAAACCCGGCTGGCCAAGCTGAAAACCAACGAGTGTCAGATCATCCCTGCCCCGCTGGCGGAGCAGTTTGACGCCATCAAGAGCGATAAAAACCTGCAGTTGCACAATATCGACGGCCTGAACGTCGGCTATCTGGCCTTCAATACCCAGAAGAAGCCGTTCGACAACGTGTTGGTACGCCAGGCGCTGAGCTATGCGGTGGACAAAAAGGCCATCGTTGCGGCGGTATTCAAAGACAGCGGCACGCCGGCCTATTCGATACTGCCGCCGGGCATGCTGGGCTATAACGACAAACTGCCCGAATACGCTTACAACCCGGAAAAAGCGCGTGAACTGCTCAAGCAGGCCGGGCTGGAGAAAGGGTTTGAGACCGACATCTGGTCGATGCCGGTAGCCCGCCCTTACAACCCGAATTCACGCCGCATCGCCCAGATGATCCAAAACGACTGGGCGAAAGTGGGCGTGAAAGCCAAAATCGTCACCTGGGAGTGGGGCCAGTACCTGGCCGGGCTGCGCAAAGGGGAACAGCAGAGCGCGCTGTATGGCTGGATGTCGGATAACGGCGACCCGGACAACTTCGCTACCCTGCTCAACTGCGCCGGTGTGCAAACCGGTGCCAACGCGGCCCGCTGGTGCGACAGCAGCTACGACAAACTGATCCAGCAGGCGATTCAGGTTAGCGTCCCGGCCGAACGCGCCAAGCTTTATCAGCAGGCACAGGTGATTTTTGCCCAACAGGCTCCGCTGCTGCCGCTGGCTAACGGCAAGGTGTTCTACGCCACCCGCAGCAACGTCAGCGGCTATGTGGTTGACGTTAACGGCAGCGACTTTGCCAAGGCCAAGATCAACTGAGTGAAAGTGTGGCACCCGCGTTGGGTGCCGTACCGGCAATCCGCCGGATGAAATTCTCATCCGGCGCTTTCCTCTCCTGTAACATTTGGTTACTCTCATCAACACTGTGATTTAACATCAAAAGGTAACCCGGTGCAGAACTCTTATATGCCGATGCAGATCCGTCTGCACTGGCTGGTGGCGATCCTGCTGGTCGTGACCTGCACGACGATTGAGCTGAGAGGGCTTGCCATACCGGGCACCCCAGTGTGGTACGTGCTGGTGGTGACCCACTTCAGCTGCGGAGTGACGGTATTTGTTCTGATGCTCGCCCGCTTGTTTCTGCGCTGGCGCCACACCAGCCCCGCTATCGAGCCGAAACCGGCAAAATGGCAAACCGGCGCGGCGCATCTGGTGCACAGCCTGATTTACCTGCTGCTGCTGACGTTACCGATTCTGGGCGTCTATTCCCGCTATCTGGGGGGGAAAGAGTGGTTTTTATTCGGTTTGCCAATGCCGTTCGCCGAGATTGCCGACCGGCCGCAGGCGCGAACGATTATCGGCTGGCACAAGACGCTGGCGGCTTTCGGCTATTGGCTGATCGGGCTACATGCCGCCGCCGCGCTGTTCCATCACTATATCGTTAAAGACAATGCGCTGGTGCGTATGCTGCCTTGGTTGAATCGGCGTTAGCCCTAAGTGATATCCCAAAAAGTGTAATAATAAGCATATAAATATAAGTCAATGGAAATAGTCCATTGGCTTATTAATTTCCAGGTGCCAAAGGGTTAAAAAAATTTATATACGGCGAGTTGTATCTATCCCGGATCTTGACTAAGGTTATTCATACAAAATATAAGCCCATGGGCTGACAGAGTTCCGAAAGCAAAAACCCTTATCCATTCATTGCATTGATCTTAAAAACGCCAGTTGTTTTAAAGTCCACTATGCCATGCCCGATGACGGCACAGGGCCGCATAGTGCTACCCATGATTTCATTAATTAAATTCCATCGGCTACACACACGGAAAAGTTAATGCGACTTTTCCAAACTTAAAAGTCAGGAGAATAGTAATGAAAATAATGACTGGCGTTATTTTACCTACAATTGCTTCCATCACGATGGTCGGCATGGCTCACGCGGCAGACACTAAACAACCGGTGACTGGCAAAGTGCAGGTGACATTGGAACACGTACACGCCGTGCAACAAAACGGCAGCCCCGCGCCCCAACACGATGCCGCCTGTATGAAAGAACTTTCGAGGCCAACCTCCAAGTATGTCGGGATGAAAGTCACCAGCGAATACACCGTCAATACCAGTTCGATGATGATGTCGGCTAAATCCATGCTGCCATCGCCGATGGCCACGCAGCCGCTGGAGCTTACGGTTGATTTATCAGCACTCGGTATGGAAGGGGTTTATGCATTTGGCGCCTTCAAGCCCAATGTGTTGCCTAAGGATTATGTTTACTTCACCATCGGCAAAGATTTTAAAAACCCCGTCAGCACCTTTATGATTATTAATGAAGGCAAAGAATATAACTGCGTTATTTCCAGCTCAAACAAGGCGATGAGTAAAGAAGAACGCAGTCATCTTATGGTTAAGAAATAACGGGAATATAGATGGGTAATAATGGGGGCTCAAGTGGTTCTTACTACCCTGGCCCCCTTACTTAATTAGACGATAACGTTCGCCGGATTAAATAATTGCTTAACCATCCCGTTTGTAGATAATGGCAGATATTCGATTTTGGGATATCACTCGCGGAAAACGCCATGACTTCAGTTTATTCAACCGAGTATCAATTAGTTATAAAAATACTTAAGGATGCTCGTATAGAAAAAGGCATCACGCAGGCCAAACTGGCCGAAGCGCTGGGACGCCCGCAGTCGTTTATCGCCAAGGTTGAAAACGGCGAGCGCAAGCTGGATGTGGTTGAGTTTGCTGTTATTACTCGGCTGCTTGGGGTGGATGCTGGAGCGGTCATTGAGCGGATTGGCGAGCGATTTCCTTCTTTGTAATCGAACCTACGACCTTCGCATTACGAATTCGCTTATCAGTACATATCCGGGCGCGATGAGCAAATTAGGCACTCCATAGCTATTGAAGAGTGTCACCGGTCCGGTGCATTCCCTGTCTTATAGTTGAACGCCCCCCAGAAAGCTTTGGCAGCGAAGAACGAGTTATCCAGGTGTATCTGTTTAAGGAGGAACTAATGTCTCATTCATCATCGAGGACAAGAGTTTTGGATATGGCAAGGCCCTTGGCACACAGAGCTTCTCACGCACGAAGCTGTGCTAACCATGTGGCAAACAGGTTAGGAATTACCCGCAGTGAGCTTTTGATAAAAGTTGAGGAAGATTCTGGGGCAAGTTTGGTATCACCACAAACCGAAGAAGAACTGATGAAAGCGTTCTATTATATGGAAAACCTTTAATATTGGGCCGCTATGAGCGTAGAGCGGACATTCTGAATACATAGTTTATCTCCTGAAAGTCCAGGAAATCGTCCGCCCCCTTCAGAGTGACATTTTCAATATGGATAGATAATAACGGCAGGCGTTAAGCCCACCGTAACTCACCGGAAAAAGTCATCCACCGAATCGCTCCACTCATGGCCGGACAAAGACCATACCTTGTTTATCGGGGGAGGAAATCCACTTCTGCAGTACCCATTTTTCCCCACGAAATCGAACGCTCCATGCGGATATCCGTTGATAAGGAGCACGCACTTCTGACTGTCTTCTGACCAGCCGATTTTAACGTCAGAAGGAATGTGGCCGTCTGAAATATCCTCGACATTGTAGATATACACTGCATCCTGAATCGGGTTTCCTTCAACGGACTCATCGAGCGCGTAGAAATACCCGGTATGGCCATCGTCTTCAAATATGGCAGCCAGCATACCCTCAGGAGCCAGGCTTTTTATCACCTGCGCTTCTCCAACAATGAGCTGAGCCTGTATCGTCACTAAAATCGTCATCCCGATTACTCTCCTTTCCCTGGTTGTTTGGTTAGACTGCACTCAAACCGACAAGCAATTTACCATAACATCCCTGCGATGAAATAAGCCCGTGACCTGCGCCCACTTTGTTGACACACAATTGCTTTAGAAAGGTCTGCTTCTGGCACCAAGCCGACTGTCAGAGTAGGTTTCGCTGAGGCCTGCAACGATGCCAATTTCCGGTATGAACCAGCATGCAAAAAGGGCGCAGCATGCTGCGCCCCTACAGTAAATATCAACGCCGTACTGAAAGTTAACTGCGAACCAAATCGTCGCCGTAGCCGATCCACTTATAGGTGGTCAGTGCGTCCAGGCCCATTGGGCCGCGGGCGTGCAGTTTCTGGGTGCTGACCGCCACTTCTGCGCCCAGGCCGAACTGGCCGCCGTCGGTGAAGCGGGTGCTGGCATTCACATATACCGCGCTGGAGTCCACCGCGCGCACAAAGTGCTCGGCGCTGCTCAACGAGCGGGTGAGGATCGCGTCGGAGTGGCTGGTGCCGTGGGTGCGGATATGGTCGATGGCCTGATCGATATCGTCCACCAGCACCACGTTCAGATCCAACGACAGCCATTCGTCGTCATAATCTTCTGCCGCCACCGCCACCACCGTTGCCGGGCCGTCTTGCAGCAGCGGCATGGCATTCTCCGCCGCGTGCAGGGTAACCCCCACCGCCGCCATTCTGGCACTCAGCGCCGGCAGGAACTCTGCGGCGATGCTGCGGTTCACCAGCAGCGTTTCCAGCGAGTTACAGGCACTTGGGCGCTGAATTTTGGCGTTTTCTATCACCGTCAGCGCCTTGTCGAAATCAACGCTGTCATCAACGTAGGTGTGGCAAACGCCGATACCGCCAGTGATCACCGGGATGGTCGACTGTTCACGACACAGCTTGTGCAGCCCCGCGCCACCGCGAGGGATCAGCATATCGACGTAGCGATCCAGGCGCAGCAGTTCATTCACCAACGCGCGATCCGGGCTGTCGATAGCCTGCACCGCCGCCGCCGGCAGGCCGCACTGTTCCAGCGCCTGCTGGATCACCTTCACCGTCGCCTGATTGGTGTGGTGAGTTTCTTTACCGCCGCGAAGGATCACCGCGTTGCCGGTTTTCAGGCACAGGCTGGCAACGTCGATGGTGACGTTAGGCCGTGCTTCATAAATCACGCCAATCACGCCCAACGGCACGCGACGGCGTTCCAGTTTCAGCCCGCTGTCCAGCAGGCTACCGTCCAACACGTGGCCAACCGGGTCGTTTAAACGACATACCTGGCGCACATCGTTGGCGATCGCCGCCAGTCGCGCCGGAGTCAGTAGCAGGCGATCGAGCAGCGCTTCGGTCATCCCGCTGGCGCGTGCCTGCGCCATGTCCTGTTCATTAGCCTGTAAAATCACTTCGCTTTCGGCTTCCAGCCGGTCGGCGATAACCGACAACACCTGGTTTTTCTTCGCCGTGCTCAGCACCGCCAGTTGCCAGGAAGCCTGTTTGGCGGCTTTCCCCATTTGCTCTAGCATGCTCACTCCTTAACTGACTATCATATCGTCGCGGTGCACTGCCACCGGGCCGTATTCATAACCGAGAATTTCGCTGATTTCCTGCGAGTGATGGCCGGCAATCATGCGCATCGCGTCGCTGTTATAGCGGCTGACGCCGTGGGCCAAATCGCGCCCCGCCAGATTGCGGATGCGGATCACTTCACCGCGGGAGAAATCACCTTTCACTTCGCGAATGCCCTTCGGCAACAGTGAACTGCCGCGCGCCATAATCGCATCGACCGCGCCGTCGTCGACGGTGATCTCACCGGCTGGCGGTGCGCCGAAGATCCAGCGCTTGCGGTTTTCCAACGGGGTTTCCAGCGCGTGGAAACGTGTGCCCACCGGTTTGCCCTCAATAACGTCCCCCACCACGCCCGGCTTGCTGCCGGCAGCGATAATCACGTCGATGCCGGCGCGACAAGCCACGTCGGCAGCTTGCAGTTTGGTGCCCATGCCGCCGGTGCCCAGGCCGGAAACGCTGTCACCGGCAATGGCGCGCAGCGCATCGTCGATGCCGTGCACTTCGCGGATAAGTTCCGCCTGCGGGTTATTGCGTGGGTCGGCGGTGTACAAGCCTTGCTGATCGGTCAGCAACAGCAATTTGTCTGCCCCGGCCAGGATCGCCGCCAGCGCCGACAGGTTGTCGTTGTCGCCCACCTTGATTTCTGCGGTCGCTACCGCGTCGTTCTCATTGATTACCGGCACGATACGGTTGTCCAGCAGCGCGGTCATGGTGTCACGCGCGTTGAGGAAGCGTTCGCGGTCTTCCAGATCGGCGCGCGTCAGCAACATCTGCCCGACGTGGATGCCGTAAATGGAGAACAGTTGCTCCCACAGTTGGATCAGCCGGCTCTGCCCGACCGCCGCCAGCAGCTGCTTGGAGGCGATGGTGGCGGGGAGTTCGGGGTAACCCAAATGTTCGCGCCCGGCGGCAATTGCGCCGGAGGTGACGATAACGATGCGGTGACCCGCTGCATGCTGTTGTGCGCACTGGCGTACCAGTTCGACAATATGAGCACGGTTAAGACGCAGCGATCCGCCGGTCAACACGCTGGTGCCCAATTTCACAACCAGTGTCTGGCTGCCGTTCATAGTATTTCTGCCGTGTAAGATGAGAAGAATAATGCAAAGGACTTTGTAACAGGAGAGACGCGTTATGCCAACAGGCACAACGCGAAATCAGCAGAATACTTGTGGTCTAACGGGGTCAGGCGGAAAGTTTAATCAGTTTTTCTTTGAAATTCTCGGCCGGTTCAAGCGTCAGTTCCATGGTGGTCAGCAACTCGCCCAGACGACGGTGGAAATCACGCAGGGTGGTTTCCAACTTGGTTTTCACTTCAGCATCCTTAATCTTTTCCGGCGTCCAGTGCCCATCTTTATCAAACAAGCCAAACTGATAGGCGTAGGTGAAACGCGTATCTTCGGCATGCAGTTCGATCCACCAACCCCAGAACTCACGCTTCTCTGGGGCAGGCTTAACATTGACGCACACGGCTAAACAATCAAAGAAAAAACGGTCGTTCTCACACTGCCCTTCACGCAGGTACGGCCCCAAGCTGGCGAAACGTTTCATTAGTCGGCTTTTAGGGTGACCACTCGGTAACGTCATTCTTTAACCTCCTCAATGTAGACCACTCTTTTTAACAAATTGTTAAAATTTAGCAACTAATTAACGCATTTTATCTTTCATCCAGTGGGTCATTTGCAGCAATGCCTTGTGGAAACTGCTGTAAACAGGCGCGCGCGGTATGGCGATCAGTTTGCCGTCCAACGAGGATGAAGCGATCAACTGCGCTTCTTCTTTCGGGCTGAGCGGATCCTGATCCCAGTAACCGGCCAGCATTGGCGTCGGGCAACGGCGGCCCAGCAACCCTTGAGTTTTCAGCGAATAGCTGTTCAGTTCTACCTTCAGCACGTTATCCGACGCATTGGCCATCCCCATCCGGCTGGCCAGCACGTCCATGTACATGTCTGGCACGTGCTGTTGCGTTTTGCTGTCGCACAGCAGGCGATGCACCACCGGCCCCAGACAAGCCACGCCCCGCAGCCGCTGTGGCTCCAGATAGGCCAGACGCACCGCCACGTTGGCACCAAAACGGAAGCCAAACGCGGTAACGCGCTGATGATCGACCCATGGCACCGAGGCCAGCTGGATCAGCACCTGCTGATGCAGGAAGCTGGAATCTTGCGTCAGCTTCCACTTGTATGAGGAGCCGATGGAAGGCATATCGATGGTCAGCATGGCGATGCCGTGCGGTGCCAGATAATCGCGGAACAGACGGTGATAGTCAGTTTGCAGCGTATCCAGGCTGCCGCACATCAACACCGTCGGGAACGGGGCCTCGCCTTTTTCCGGCAGGTGCAGGAAGCCATTGATGCTGCTGCCGCCTTCAATGCGGAACTCCAGCTCTTTCAACTGATAAGGCAGCAACAGCGCGGCTTCTTCGTAAGCCCGGCAGGAGAGCGCCTCGGCCTGCTCGGCCAGTTCGTCCCCTTTCAGGTGCGGGTAGCCGGCGATGCTGTAAAAATTGGCGGCGTTGAGCCAATGCTGGCCGCCGATCAAAGGATCCTGCTGTTCCAACGCGCTCTGTTGCCAGCGCATGCCCTGGTGTACCCATTCGTAAATCCAGTTGCCGTTACGGTAACCGACCACGGTATCCAGCCATTTGTCGTTGGTGTGCTCCACATCGGCGACCGCGATGCGCGCCAGCACTTCGTTGATTTCGATCGGATCAACGCCGCGCCAGGCCCACAACAGCGGGTTAAGCATGCGATACCAGTTGCTGACGGTGTTGCCTTCCAGCGTGGAATGCAGATCGGCGCTGACTTTGTTGCGCGCGCGCATCACCAGCGTCGAGGTCTCAGGATGTTTAAATGAGGGTTTGAACAGAATTTCAGAAAGGTTGGCTTGTGCCATGGTAACAACAGCCTCCGTAAATCTGGCTATAGGCCGCAAACAGCCTAATCAACTGGAGGTAGTGTACCTAACTCTGGGGCGATAAACCAAAATAACGCAAACGCCCGGCGAAACCGGGCGTTTTAATGGAACAGCCTGTCGAACTTAACGACCGCCGATCGGTGGCACGAAGGTCACCGCCATGTCCCATGGCTGCTCGATCCAGGTATCCTGTGGAATATCAACCACATAATCGTCCACCAGTGGGCGACCTGCCGGCTTGGCGAAGATGGTGACGAAATGCGCTTTCGGGTACATCTCGCGGATGGCTTTCGCAGTACCGCCGGTATCCACCAGATCGTCGATGACGATAAAGCCTTCACCGTCGCCTTCAGCGCGCTTGAGCACTTTCATTTCGCGTTGGTTGTCATGGTCATAGCTGGAAATGCATACGGTATCCACATGGCGAATACCCAGTTCACGCGCCAGTAAGGCTGCCGGCACCAGGCCGCCGCGGCTTACGGCAATAATGCCTGTCCATTGGTCTACGGGCAGCAGGCGGTGAGCCAGTTTGCGCGCTTGCATTTGCAGCATGTCCCAGGTAACAACGTATTTTTCGCTCATAGAATGGTGTCCCAGCCAGCCAGGGTGTGGCTTATTCAGTAATCAGGGGAAAAAAGGTTGCGCGAGATTATAGAGACTGGACGCGCCGAATACCAGTTGTACCGTGGAAATCATAAGTATTTCCTCTGGTGATTGATGCTGAAAAAATGAACTGCGGCGCAGCAAACTAGTGTGATCAAGCGCTTAAACAGCACAATTCGGGACGGGCACCGCCCGGTAGAAAGTGATATTCTCTGGAGATCGTGCCAAAGCCGCACAGATGCCCCTAACCCTAACCGAGCGGCATTCCCGCTATGCCGAGAATGCCGTTACAGGAGACTTATTGTGTCTGAATTGTCTCAACTTTCGCCACAGCCGCTGTGGGATATTTTTGCCAAAATCTGCTCTATTCCGCACCCTTCTTATCATGAAGAAGCGCTGGCGCAACACATCCTCGAATGGGCCAAAGAGAAAAACCTGCACGCTGAGCGTGACCAGGTAGGCAACATCCTGCTGCGCAAGCCGGCCACCAAAGGCATGGAAAACCGCAAGCCGGTTGCCCTGCAGGCGCACCTGGACATGGTGCCGCAGAAGAATAACGACACCGTGCACGACTTCACCAAGGATCCAATCCAGCCGTATATCGACGGCGAGTGGATCAAAGCGCGCGGCACCACGCTGGGCGCCGACAACGGCATCGGCATGGCCTCCGCGCTGGCGGTACTGGCAGACGACAGCGTCGAGCACGGGCCGCTGGAAGTGCTGCTGACCATGACCGAAGAAGCCGGCATGGACGGTGCGTTCGGGCTGCAGGCTAACTGGCTGCAGGCGGATATCCTGATCAACACCGACTCCGAAGAAGAAGGCGAGATCTACATGGGTTGCGCCGGCGGGATTGATTTTATCACCACCCTGCCGCTGCAGCGTGAAGCCGTACCGGCCGGTTACCAGACTCTGAAACTGACGCTCAAGGGCCTGAAAGGCGGCCACTCCGGCGCGGATATTCACGTCGGTCTGGGCAACGCCAACAAGCTGCTGGCGCGCTTCCTGTTTGATAATGCCGCGGCGTTGAACCTGCGCGTGCTGGACCTGAACGGCGGCACCCTGCGCAACGCCATCCCGCGTGAAGCTTCTGCCGTGGTTGCCGTACCGGCGGCTAAGGCCGATGAGCTCAAAGCACTGAGCCAGGCGTTCCTGGCCACCCTGCAAAATGAGCTGTCCGCTAAAGAGAAGAACATTACCGTTCTGCTGGAGCCAACCACCAGCACGTCTCAGGCGATGACCGCAGACAGCCAGCAACGTTTCCTGGCGCTGCTCAACGGTACGCCAAACGGTGTGATCCGCATGAGCGACGCGGTGAAAGGCGTGGTGGAAACCTCACTGAACGTGGGCGTAGTGACCACCAGCGACAGCGAAGCGGAAATCATCTGTCTGATCCGCTCGTTGATCGACAGCGGTAAAGATTACGTGGTCGGCATGCTGACCGCGCTGGGCCAGTTGGCCAACGCCAAAGTGGCACCGAAAGGCGGCTACCCTGGCTGGCAGCCGGACGCTGACTCACCGGTCATGCATTTGGTACGCGAGATCTATCAGGACCTGTTCAACAAGACGCCGAACATTATGGTGATCCACGCCGGGCTGGAATGCGGCCTGTTTAAAAAGCCTTATCCGAATATGGATATGGTGTCGATTGGGCCAACCATCACCGGGCCACATTCGCCGGATGAGCAGGTGCATATCGAAAGCGTGGGTCTGTACTGGAAGCTGCTGACGGCGCTGCTGAAGGCTATCCCAGAGCGCGCGTAATCTGCCGGGTTCGGCACGCTGAACCCCAGAAATGACCGAGCAGTTCAGATAAGGGCGCAATTGTAGATTGCGCCCTTATTATTCCCACGGCAGCAACAGCTGGCGCTCCAACTGCGGATCCAGCAGCGTCACGTGCAAACCTACCAGCCGCACCCCTCGTCCTTCACGCCGCTCGCTCCATGCCTGACGCGCTACGTTGATCAAATCGTCTTTGTTCAGCACCGGCCAAACGTGTTCCTGCGTTGTTTGCTGGAAATCCTGAAACTTCAGCTTCACGCCTTGGCGGGCGATATGCAGATCCGGTTTTACCTTACGCAAGCGCATTTCCAGTTCCGGGTATAGTTTTTCGACGATCAGCGCTTCGCACTCTTCCCAGGCATGAATGTCCTCCGCCAGCGTGCGTTCTACCCCCACCGACTTGCGCAGCCGCTCAGGCGAAACCTCACGCAGATCGATGCCCTGACAGCGTTCCCAAAGGACGCGGCCAAACTTGCCAAAGCGCTTTAACAACGCTGCCAAATCGTACTGCTGCACATCGGCGCAGGTGATCAACCCCACTTCTTCCAGCCGTTTGGCGGTCACTTTTCCCACGCCCGGGATTTTACTCAGCGGCAGTTGCTGTAAAAACGCGGGAACCTGCGCCGGGGTAATGACGTATTGGCCGTTCGGCTTATTCAGCTCCGAGGCGATTTTGGCGAGGAATTTGATGGGCGCGATACCGGCAGACGCGGTGAGGTTCAGTTCATCGGCTATAGCCTGACGGATTTGCTCGGCGATCAGCGTCGCCGATCCGTTGCACTGGCTGCAGTCGGTTACGTCCAGATAGGCTTCATCCAGAGACAGCGGTTCTATCAGCGGGGTGTAGCGGGCAAAAATTTCACGGATATGCAGCGAGGCTTCCTTGTATGCCGCCATTCGACCGGGCAGCAGCTTAAGGTGCGGGCAAAGCTTGAGCGCCATCGCTGTCGACATGGCACTGTGTACGCCATAGCGACGCGCAGGATAGTTGGCGGTGCTGATCACCCCACGCCGGTCGGCGCTACCGCCAATCGCCAACGGAATATCGCGCAGGCTGGGATCGTCGCGCATTTCTACCGCCGCGAAGAAGCAGTCCATATCGACATGAATGATTTTACGCATCGCCCCTCCAATAACACTGTATAAGTATACAGCCAATAATGGAAAGCTCAAGCCTCGGCAAAACTCGGATCAGCTCGGAGAAAACAGGGTTTCACCCAATTATCTTCGACTTGTTAAAAAAGCGTAATTTTTGAATAGTACGCTGTGGCAAATTAATCGCCTCAATTACTGATAACAATAAACCTTACGCACAGGAAGGTGCCCTACATGAAAACATTCTCGGTCTATTTATTCGCTTCAGCATTATCCCTGATCTCCCTTGCCGCGAGCGCAGCCCCTGCCATTATTGCGCACCGCGGCGGCACTGCCGACGCACCGGAAAATACCCGCGTCGCGATTGAAACCGCACTGAAAAACGATGCCGACGCCATTTGGATCACCCTGCAGGAATCCAAAGACGGCGTTATCGTGCTGTACCGCCCTTCAGATCTGAAGGCGCTGACCAACCAACAGGGTTTGGTCTCTGCTTACACCGCCGAACAACTGGCAAAAGTTGACGCCGGCTGGTCATTCGCCAAAGGGGAAACGCATCCATTCCGGGGGAAAGGCATTGGCATTCCTCGGCTGGATGAAATACTCAACGACTTCCCCAAGGTCAATTTCTATCTGGACATCAAGTCACCGGATGCCGATCCGGCCCAGTTCGGTAAAACCTTGCTGGCAACGCTGGAGAAAACCGACAGCCTGAACCGCACTCGCGTTTACTCCACCGATGCCAAATATTTGCAGGCGTTACCGCCGGCTATCAAGCGTTTTGAAACCCGCGATGAAACCCGCGATCTGCTGGCGAATATCAGCCTGTCGCACCTGTGCGAACTGAAGCCGGATAACCAGAAGCCACGCTGGTACGGGCTTGAACTGAAGCGGGAAGTGGAAGTGGTGGAGAAATTTACCCTGGGCGAGGGGCGCTCCAAGGCGTTTCTGACCTGGGATAAAGAATCGATCGACTGCTTCCGTTCGCAAGGGCCGGCGCACATCGTTCTGTTTGGTATCAACACCCCGGCAGACTACCAGCAGGCGCTGGCGCTTGGGGTCGACGGGGTGATGGTCAACTCACCGGCCGACGCGAAAAACTTTCGCCAGGCCAAATAACCGATAGAAAAAGGGGCGCTGCATGCGCCCCTCAGATGGCTGACAAAATCCTTTGTAGTTAAAAGTCCTGCTCTGGCTCCAATAAAAACAAAGAATTATGTCTTCTGATTTACCCCAAACATCCGAAAACCACGCTTTTCGGGTGTTTGTCATCTGACTACAAGGGGCGCTGCATGCGCCCCTTGTAGTCAGATAATCCGGTGCTTTTCCAACTGCTGCTGGCGCAACGCCTCTTTCTCCAGGCGTTTTTTACGCGCATCGCAAGGTTCCGGACAGTCGCAGACCTTATCCATCCCCAGCGCCGTAATGCCGCCGCAGCTGCCCTGCAGGCTTTTACGTTTAAACACGTAGCCCAGGGACATGCCGCCGACAATCAGCAGAAACAACACGAAGGTGGCGACAAATACCGTCAACATAGCGACCTCACGAGTGCTTGTTCAAATAGGGTTTAAACGCCTCAGAGTAGCGTTCTTCAAAACCGGCGGCGGTTTTCACAATCATGAACACCGGGATCCCCATCAGGTTCGCCAATGCCATGCCGCGTTCCGGCCCCAGTACGTTTAATCCGGTCGACAAACCGTCTGCAGCCATACAGGTTGGGCTCAACACCGTGACCGACACCAGATGGTGATGGATCGGGCGGCCGGTGATCGGATCTATGGTATGCGAATAACGCACGCCGTCCTGTTCGAAATAGTTACGGTAATCTCCCGAGGTGGCTATCGACATCTCACCGGGCTGGATCACCAATTGCGCTTTCTGCTCCATGCCGGCGGTCGGCCGCTCAATGGCGATGCGCCATGGTTTTTTCTCACCGTTGTGGCCGCGAGTGCGCACCTCGCCGCCAATATCGACCATATAGTTTTTCACCTGCTGCGACTGCAGGTACTGGGCAATCACATCCACCCCGTACCCCTTGGCGATCGAGGACAGATCGACATACAGCTCCGGAATGCGTTTGACCAACGCGTTGCCCTGTACCGACAGCTTATCGATACCGGTCCAGGCGCGGCGCTGTTCCAGTACGGCGGCGCTCGGCACCTTGTCCGGCCGCCCTTCCGGCCCGAAGCCCCACAGGTTAACCAGCGGCCCGACGGTCACGTCCAGCGCGCCGTCGGTAACGCGGTTGATACGCAGCGCCTCCAGCACCACCTCGGCCGTGGCCGCCGACACCGGGAAGGGTTTATCCACTGTGCGACTGGCGTTGAAGCGGCTCAGTTCCGATCCCGGCCGGTAGGTGGACATTTGGTCATTCACCAACTCCAGCCGCTTGTCGATCTCCGCCTGTATCTTGGCGGCGGACGGCGTGTCGTCACCGGTGACGTAGCGGATCGAATAGGAGGTCCCCATGGTTTTACCCTCGAGATTCACCTGCTCCGGCCCGCAACCGGTCAATAACAGGGTGGCGCTCACCACCACCGTCGTCATCCAGCCCTTCATTGCCCCTACGCGCATTTAGCCACCAAAGTCATCCAGCATGATGTTTTCGTCTTCGACGCCCAGATCTTTCAGCATCTTGATCACCGCGGCGTTCATCATTGGCGGACCGCACATGTAGAATTCGCAGTCTTCCGGTGCCGGGTGGTTCCGCAGATAGTTTTCCAGCAGAACATTATGGATAAAGCCGGTGTAACCCGTCCAGTTATCCTCTGGCTGCGGGTCGGAAAGCGCCACGTGCCAGGTAAAGTTTTCATTCTCTTCCTGCAACCGGTTGAAATCGTCCTCGTAGAACATCTCACGCAGCGAACGCGCACCGTACCAGAAGGTGATTTTGCGCTTGGACTTCAGGCGATTAAGCTGGTCAAAGATGTGTGAACGCATCGGCGCCATGCCGGCACCACCGCCGATAAAGATCATTTCAGCGTCGGTGTCCTTGGCGAAGAACTCGCCGAACGGTCCGGAGATGGTCACCTTGTCACCGGCCTTCAACGACCAGATATAGGAAGACATAATGCCCGGCGGCACGTCAGGATCGCGCGGCGGTGGCGTAGCGATACGCACGTTGAGCATGATAATGCCCTTTTCATCCGGATAGTTCGCCATGGAATAGGCGCGTACCGTGGTGTCATTCACCACTGAGCGATAGCGGAACAGGTTGAATTTGTCCCAGTCGCCGCGGTACTCCTCCGGCACGTCAAAATCGGCATAGCTGATGTCGTGCGCCGGCGCTTCGATCTGGATAAACCCACCGGCACGGAACGGCACGTCCTCACCGTCAGGAATTTTCAGCTTCAGCTCTTTGATAAAGGTGGCTTTGTTATCGTTGGAGATAACTTCGCACTCCCACTTCTTCACGCCAAAGATTTCTTCCGGCAGCTCGATTTTCAGGTTTTGCTTCACGTTCACCTGACAGGCCAGGCGGCAACCCTCTTTCGCTTCACGCTTGTTGATGTGCGACAGTTCAGTCGGCAGGATATCGCCGCCGCCCTCTTTGATCACCACCCGACATTGCCCGCAGGAACCGCCGCCGCCACAGGCGGACGACACGAAGATCCCCTGGCTGGAGAGCATATTCAGCAGCTTGTCGCCCGCCGGAGCGGTGAAGCTTTTGTCCAAATCGCCGTTCACTTCCACCGCTATGTCACCGGTGTTCACCAGCTTAGATTTAGCGAACAGGATCAGCAGTACCAGCACCATAACGATGGCGGTAAACATCGCGACGCCTAAAATAATTTCCATAAATTCTTCCCGCCTTTACAACTGAACACCGGAGAAGGACATAAAGCCCAACGCCATCAGCCCGGTGGTGATAAAGGTAATGCCCAGGCCGCGCAACCCTGCGGGGACATTGGCATACTTGAGTTTTTCGCGGATCCCCGCCATCGCGACTATCGCCAACATCCAACCGGTGCCGGAACCGAAGCCGTACACCACCGATTCGGCGAAGTTGTAGTCACGTTGCACCATGAAGGACACGCCGCCGAAGATGGCGCAGTTCACGGTGATCAACGGCAGGAAAATGCCGAGTGCGTTGTACAGCGACGGGAAGAAGCGATCGAGGATCATCTCCAGAATCTGCACCAGCGCAGCAATCACGCCGATAAAGGTGATGAAGTTGAGGAAGCTCAGATCAACGCCTTCCACCAGTGCGCCATCACGCAGGATCAGGTTGTAGACCAGGTTGTTCACCGGCACCGAAATGCCGAGCACCAGGGTAACCGCAATCCCCAAACCAAAGGCGGTCGAGACCTTCTTCGAGACCGCCAGGAAGGTACACATCCCCAGGAAGAACGCCAACGCCATGTTCTCTACGAACACTGCGCGTACAAACAGGCTGATATAATGTTCCATCGGCCATTACTCCTTTTCGATCTGCGCTGGTTTCAGGGTGCGGAGCGCCCAAATCAGCAGGCCGATGATAAAGAACGCGCTCGGCGCCAGCAGGAACAAGCCGTTTGGCTGATACCAACCGCCGTTCTGTACCGTTTCCAGCACCGGAATGCCAAACAGCTTGCCAGAACCGAACAGCTCACGCAGGAAGCCAACCAGCACCAGGATCACCCCGTACCCCAGCCCATTGCCGATACCGTCCATGAAACTCTCGATGGGCGGTGACTTCATGGCATAAGCTTCGGCGCGCCCCATCACGATACAGTTGGTGATGATCAGGCCAACGAACACCGACAGCTGCTTGGAAATCTCGAACGCATAGGCACGCAACAGCTGATCGACCACGATCACCAGCGAGGCGATAATCGCCATCTGGACGATGATGCGCACGCTGTTCGGAATATGGTGACGGATCAACGAAATAAAGAAGCTGGAGAACGCCGTGACCAGCGTCACCGCGATGGTCATCACCACCGCCGTTTCCAGCTTGGTGGTCACCGCCAGCGCGGAGCAGACGCCCAACACCTGCAGGGCGATCGGGTTGTTGTCGAACAGAGGCCCTAAAAGGACCCGTTTAATCTCTTTGGAATCAGCCATTTTTCAGCGCTCCTTCACGAACTTTTTTCAGGAACGGGCCAAAGCCGTGCTCGCCCAACCAGAAGTCAAAAGTATGCTGCACGCCGTTGGAGGTCAGCGTGGCACCGGACAAGCCGTCCACCCCGTGTTCATCTCCCTGACGCGCTCCGCCTTTCACTACGCGGATCGCCGGTTGCCCGTTATCGTCAAACAGCTTTTTACCGATCCACTGCTGACGCCAGCTGGCATTCTCTACTTCCCCTCCCAGACCCGGAGTTTCCCCTTGCTGGTAGTACGTAATGCCTTTCACCGTGTTACCGTCATTATCCAGCGCAACAAAAGCGTACATCATTGACCACAGGCCCGTACCGTAAACCGGCAACACGATTTTGTTCACCGCGCCACTGTTGTCACGTACCAGATAGATTTCCGCCTGGTTACTGCGGCGTTTGATACCCGCCGGATCGTCAGCCGCCGGCAACGCCGCGCTTTTGCTGTCGTCACGCAATGCCGCAGCCAGGTCAAACGCCGCCGCCTTGCCGGTAACAAACTCACCGCTGTTTAAATCCAGTAACCGGGGTTCGATGCGTTGGGTGAACAGCGTTTTGACCTGCTCGCCCTCCATTTTCGGTTGCAACAGGCCGGCCACATCGAGGATATTGCGCTGCTTGTCGAGCAGCTTTTGTTCCTGCTGTTTGGACTTCAGGCCGACGGCGGAACCCGCCACTACCACAGAACACACCAGACACAACAGCAGTACCACCAGCAGCGTTTTACCGATGCTGTCGTTTTTAGATTCATTCGCCACGGGCTTTTCTCCGCTTGATGTTGGCCTGCACCACCAGGTAATCGAACAGCGGCGCGAACAGGTTGGCGAACAGGATCGCCAGCATCATGCCTTCCGGATAGGCCGGGTTGACCACCCGGATCAGCACGCACATCACGCCAATCAGGATGCCGTACCACCATTTCCCCTTATTGGTGAACGAGGCGGAAACCGGATCGGTGGCCATAAAGATCATGCCGAAGGCGAAGCCACCTAACACCAGGTGCCAGTACCACGGCATGGCGAACAGCGGGTTGGTGGTAGAACCGATGGAATTAAACAGGAAGGCAGTGGCCATCATGCCCAGCATCACGCCGGCGACGATGCGCCAGGATGCCACACGGCCGAACAGGATTATCGCCCCGCCAAGCAGGATCATCAGCGTGGAAACTTCACCGACGGAACCGGGAATGTTGCCGAGGAACGCGTCCATCCAGCTGATTGACTGACCGGTAGCGACGTTGCTCAGGCTATGCGCCCCACCCGCGCTCCATTGCGCCAGCGGCGTCGCGCCGGAGAAACCGTCGGCAGAGGTCCACACCAGGTCACCGGAAATCTGCGCCGGGTATGCGAAGAACAGGAAAGCGCGCCCCGCCAATGCCGGGTTAAGGAAGTTGCGCCCGGTGCCGCCGAAAATTTCTTTCGCTACCACCACGCCGAAGCTGATCCCCAGCGCGGCCTGCCACAGCGGCAGCGTGGGCGGCACAATCAGCGCAAACAGGATCGAGGTGACGAAGAAGCCTTCGTTAATCTCGTGCTTGCGAATGATAGCGAACAGCACTTCCCAAAATCCGCCAACCAGAAACACCACGGCGTATATCGGCAGGAAATAGCAGGCACCCAGCACCATTTTGCTGACCCAGCCTGCATCCGCCGTCAGAGAAGCCCCCAACCATTGCGCCAGCCGGTAGTGCCAGTCGCCCGCCAATACCTGTTGCAGCTGATCGCCGCTGTAAAGATGGTGCAGCGCCGGAATGGCCTGCTGGCCAACGTTGTACATGCCCCAGAACATCGCCGGGAAAACGGCCAGCCATACCAGGATCATCATGCGTTTCAGATCGATGGCGTCGCGCACGTGCGAAGCGCCGCGAGTCACCAGACCCGGGGTGTAAAACACCGTCGTCGTGGCTTCAAACAGCGGGTACCACTTTTCCAGCTTGCCGCCAGGAGTGAAGTGATGCTCGATCTTGTCAAAAAAGTTCTTCAGGCCCATCGGTTATCCTTCCTGCTCAATCTTGGTCAGCACGTCGCGCAGCACCGGAGCGTATTCATACTTGCCGGGGCAAACGAAGGTGCAAAGCGCCAGATCTTCTTCATCCAGTTCCAGACAGCCCAGCGCCTGTGCACTGTCGCTGTCGCCCGCCAGCAGGTCACGCAGCAGCAGCGTCGGCAGGATGTCCAGCGGCATCACCCGCTCATAGTTGCCAATCGGTACCATGGCGCGTTCGCCACCGTGGGTGGTGGTCGAGAAGGCGAACAGCTTGTTTTTCAGGAAATGGCCCAGCGTGGTGCGGGTGATGGAGAATTTATCCGGCGACGGCGCGATCCAACCGAACAGCTGTTTATCGCGCCCTTCTTCCAGCACGGAAACCTGCGAGTGGAAACGACCAAGATAGGCGTTCGGGCCGGCGACGTGGGTACCGCTCAGCACCGAGCCGGAAATCACCCGGTTTTCACCGGCTTTAAGACGGCCGGCGGTCAGTTCATCGAGGCTGGCGCCCAGGCGGGTACGCAGCAGCTGCGGCTGTTCCACCTGTGGGCCGGCCAGCGCCACCACCCGATCGGTATCGAGCTTGCCGGTAGTGAACAACGTCCCTATAGCGATCACGTCCTGATAACCGATATGCCAGACGGTTTTTTTCAAACTGACCGGTTCGAGGAAGTGGATATGGGTGCCCACCAACCCGGCAGGATGCGGGCCGACGAACTCGTTATAGGTTACCTGCGCATCCGGCTGCTTGCCCAGGTTCGCACCTGGAGCGTGACAGACGTGGACTTTACCGTCGGTCAAACGTGCCAATACCGACAACCCGGCGTTGAATGCCGCCAGTTGTTCGGTAATGATCACCAACGGATCGGCAGCCAGCGGTTGGCTGTCCATGGCGGTAACGAAGATCGCACGCGGCGTTGTCCCCGGTGCCGGGGTTTTGCTGAAGGGGCGGGTGCGCAGCGCGGTCCACAGGCCGCTGGCGATCAGTTCGCTTTCGACCTGCTCGCGCGGCAACATGGCCAGTTCCGCCATCGGGTAATGGGCAAACTCCAGCTGTTCGTCACCGCCATTTTCGATGGCGATCACCACCGACTGCAAGACGCGCCGTTCACCACGGTTGATGGCTACGATGCGGCCGCTGGCTGGCGCAGTGAAGAATACCCCAGGGGTCTTTTTATCTTCGAACAGCGCCTGGCCTTTTTTAACGCTATCGCCTTCCTGCACCAGCATGGACGGGCGCATTCCGACGTATTCTTCCCCAAGCAGGGCGACATGCTGAATGATTGGGCCGTCATGAATTGCCTGAACCGGGGTTCCGGCAATGGGCAGATCTAACCCTTTTCTGATTTTAATCATAAGATTTATACGATGTTGGTTAGTTTCACACGTCTTACCGGCCCCAGAGGCTGGTGCTGACGATGCCTGGATGATGAGACTGCATCAGCAGCCTCTGGGTTAAGCGCAACGGCATCACGCTCAACATGAAATCTTTCGCACGGGCAAAATGGGGTCGCGAACATTCCGTTGATTAACTCCTGGATCCATTTTTTGCGCGCTAAAAACGCTGTTAATACTTTGTTGCCGCAGGGGAGATTCAATGCCACCGAGAGGTAAGCTCAACACCCCATTCTGCGGACGTAACAGCAGATTAATTCGAGCCGGGATATTAACATTTTTCACAACATTTTTCTGCGCTGGGCAGTGACCTGAGTCAAGCAAACGCAATTAAATTTCCGCTGTTTTACACCACCAATCGTTAAAATCTGCCTGTCGATTCACTTTTATCGAAGTTTGTAGTTTTTTTATACACATCGCATATTGCTAAAAAAGAACACGCTGGTAATCTGACGGTGTTTTAACACCGTAAAACAATAATCAGTGGCATGTTGGCCATGTCTACATTGAGCCAGCAGATAAATATAAGCAGGAATAATAATGAGCAAAATCGCGTTGTTGTTTGCGATGCTTTTTTCTATGCCGATGATCACGGCCTGCAGCGCCAGCGAGCAGGTTCCCGAGGCACCGGTCGTTAAGCAGCAATTAGTGGGTTCACCGGTTTATATTCAGATATTCAAAGAGGAACGCACGCTGGAGTTGTATGCCAAAATGGGCAACGAATTCCGCCTGGTGAACTCTTTCCCCATCTGCAATTTCTCCGGCGGCCTCGGCCCAAAACGCCGTGAAGGTGACTTTAAAAGTCCGGAAGGCTTTTATAGCGTCGACTCGCGCCATCTAAAACCCGACAGTAAGTATTATCGGGCAATAAATATCGGCTTCCCTAATGATTACGATAAATCCCAGGGGTATTCTGGCGCTTATCTGATGATCCACGGTGAATGTAAATCAATTGGGTGTTACGCAATGACCAACACCTATATGGATGAGATTTACCGTTATGTCGAAGCTGCGTTCGCTTATGGTCAGAGCCGGATTGATATCAGTATCTATCCTTTCCGCATGACCGAGCAGAACCTCAAGCGGCACAGCTCGTCTAACTACATCGCCTTTTGGCGCCAGTTGAAGCCGGGTTATGACTATTTCGTCAAAAACCATCAACCTCCAATGGTAGGGGTATCCAACGGTCAGTACGTGCTGGGCCAACCGTTGATGAGCAGCAGCCAGATGACGCAGTATGCGTCAACCTCGGCTCCCGCCGTCAGCACCAATCCCTTCGCCCAGTCCAAGCCGCTCACCGAAGTGAAATAACGCGAATTCACCTGGTGCAATCTTGTGCCAGGTTTCATTCGCCGTCAGCGGTTGGGTGGCAATCACCGTGACCACATCATTGGGTGTGGTCTGCTGCTGGAAATCAATTTCCACGTCCTGATCGAGCAGCGTAGCTTTGCCAAATGGCGCGCGACGCGTGATCCAATACAAATTGGTGGAACAGTACGCCATCACAAAGCGCCCGTCCGACAGCAGCATGTTGAAGACCCCTTTCTGGCGCAGTTGATCTGCCAACAGCGCGATATAGCGGAATACTGGCGGCCAACGGCTCGGAGTCCGTGGGTACTTCAGGGAAAGCTGGTGCAGCAACCAGCAGAAAGCATATTCGCTGTCGGTCTGGCCGACCGGGCGGAAGTTGCCGGTTTCCAACTGGCGATAGCCTTTCAATTGGCCATTGTGCGCGTAGGTCCAGTTACGGCCCCACAGCTCACGGGTAAAGGGGTGGGTATTTTCCAGCGCCACTTCACCGCGATTGGCCTGGCGGATATGCGACACCACCGCGCAGGACTTAATTGGATATTCTTGCACCAGACGGGCGATCGGCGAGTCGAAACTCGGCTGGGGATCTTTAAACGTGCGGCAACCGTTCCCTTCATAGAAGGTAATGCCCCAACCATCTTTATGTGGCCCGGTACGGCCACCGCGCTGAACCAGCCCGGTAAAGCTAAAGCAAATATCGGTCGGTACGTTTGCGCTCATCCCGAGCAGTTCACACATCGCTTGCCACTCCTTAACCACCCTGACGCCGTCTATTGGAGCGCGGCACCCGCCCCCCAATGCAATATTAGCGGGGGCTGTACGCCCCCTAAAGCCGTTAAGCCTTAACCATCTCTTTTTCGATCAGCTGAATCAAGATGTGGATCGCTTTGATATGAATTTCCTGAATACGGTCGGCGTAACCGAAGTGCGGTACGCGAATTTCCACGTCTGCGGAGCCGGCCATTTTGCCGCCGTCTTTACCGGTCAGGGTGATCACTTTCATCCCTTTGGCACGTGCCGCTTCAATAGCTTTAATGATATTGCCGGAGTTACCTGAGGTGGAAATGCCCAGCAGTACGTCGCCTTCGCGGCCTACCGCTTCCACATAGCGCGAAAACACATACTCGTAGCCGAAGTCGTTGCTGACGCAAGACAGGTGGCTGACATCGGAAATGGCAATCGCCGGATAACCCGGACGGTTTTCACGGTAGCGGCCGGTCAGCTCTTCGGCAAAGTGCATGGCGTCACAGTGGGAACCACCGTTACCGCAGGAAATGACTTTCCCGCCAGCTTTGAAGGAGTCGGCCAGCAGCACTGCCGCGCGTTGAATGGCGTCGATATTGGCATCGTCATTGATAAATTTCGCCAGGGTATCGGCCGCTTCGTTCAGTTCACTGCGAATAAGGTCGTGGTACATGAGGAACCTCTTGTTATCGTCAATCTTCCGCCCCGCAGTGTACCGGATCGGGGAAAAACCGAGAAGCACTCTGAGTCAAACAGCGCCTTCGTTGAGGTGCCGCTGAAGTTTTTGATGATTGGTGCGGTCAGATTGTGACTTAAGTTGTAATTAAACTGTAAATGCATTGATAAAAATATGGGCTTGTACTAAAACCTATTACATACACACAACAGGTCAGACCTCTTGCCACTTTGGAGCTTCTTATGATGGTTCTTAGTATTGTTGTTTTACTGGCACTCATTGGTGTGGTGTTCTATCACCGAGTGAACCTCACCCTCAGTAGCCTTATCCTTCTGGCATACACCGCGGCCATGGGCGCCATCGGTCTTTGGACCTTCTGGATGCTGCTGCCGCTGGCGATTATTCTGCTGCCGCTGAACATCACGTCACTGCGCCGTTCGATGCTGTCTGCACCGGCGCTGCGTGCGTTCCGCAAGGTGATGCCCCCGATGTCCACCACCGAAAAGGAAGCGATCGAAGCCGGTACCACCTGGTGGGAAGGCGATCTGTTCCGCGGGACGCCGGACTGGAACAAGCTGCATAATTACCCGAAACCGCAGCTGACCGCCGAAGAGCAGGCGTTTATTGACGGCCCGGTGGAAGAAGCTTGCCGCATGGCCAACGACTTCCAGATCACCCACGAACTGGCCGATTTGCCGCCGGAACTGTGGGCATACCTGAAAGAACACCGCTTCTTCGCGATGATCATCAAGAAAGAGTACGGCGGCCTGGACTTTTCTCCTTATGCTCAGGCGCGCGTGCTGCAAAAACTGGCTGGCGTTTCCGGTATCCTGGCGATCACCGTCGGCGTACCGAACTCCCTCGGCCCGGGCGAACTGCTGCAGCATTACGGGACTGACGAGCAGAAAAATCATTATCTGCCGGGCCTGGCGCGCGGCGACGAGATCCCTTGCTTCGCCCTGACCAGCCCGGAAGCGGGTTCCGATGCCGGCGCTATTCCGGACGTCGGTACCGTCTGCATGGGTGAGTGGCAAGGCGAACAGGTGTTGGGCATGCGCCTGACCTGGAACAAGCGCTACATCACGCTGGCACCGGTGGCGACCGTGCTGGGCCTGGCGTTCAAACTTTATGACCCGAACCACCTGCTGGGCAATAACGAATCGCCGGGCATCACCTGTGCGCTGATCCCAACCAGCACTCCAGGCGTTGAAATCGGTAACCGTCACTTCCCGCTGAACGTGCCGTTCCAAAACGGCCCTACCCGCGGCAACGACGTGTTCGTGCCTATCGATTACATCATTGGCGGACCAAAAATGGCCGGTCAGGGCTGGCGTATGCTGGTTGAATGCCTATCGGTAGGCCGCGGCATCACCCTGCCTTCAAACTCCACCGGTAGCGTGAAATCCATGGCGTTGGGCATTGGCGCTTACGCCCATATCCGCCGTCAGTTCAAAATCTCGATCGGCAAGATGGAAGGCATCGAAGAGCCACTGGCACGTATCGCCGGTAACACCTATGTGATGGATGCCGCGGCTACGCTTATCACCAGCGGCCTGATGCTGGGCGAGAAACCGGCGGTGCTGTCGGCCATCGTGAAATACCACTGTACCCACAGAGGCCAGCAGGCAATCATCGATGCAATGGATATTGCCGGCGGTAAAGGCATCATGCTGGGCAAATCCAACTTCCTGGCCCGTGCCTATCAGGGTGCGCCTATCGCCATCACGGTGGAAGGCGCGAATATCCTGACCCGCACCATGATGATCTTCGGTCAGGGCGCTATCCGTTGCCATCCTTATGTACTGGATGAAATGGCGGCAGCGCAAAATAACGACCTGAACGCCTTCGATAAATCGCTGTTCGGCCATCTGGGCCACGTGGGCAGCAACAAGGTGCGCAGCTTCTGGCTGGGCCTGACCAACGGCCGTACCAGTGGCACACCAACCAAAGACGCGACTCGCCGTTATTATCAGCAGTTGAACCGCCTGAGCGCTAACCTGGCGCTGCTGTCGGACGTTTCCATGGGGGTGCTGGGCGGCAGCCTGAAGCGCCGCGAGCGTATCTCAGCGCGTCTGGGGGATATTCTCAGCCAAATGTACCTGGCTTCCGCTACGCTGAAGCGTTTTGAAGACGAAGGCCGCCAGAAAGAAGATTTACCGCTGGTTCACTGGGGCGTGCAGGACAGTCTGCACCAGGCGGAACAAGCGTTGGACGATCTGCTGCGCAACTTCCCGAACCGCTTTATCGCCGGTGCGATGCGCTTCTTGATCTTCCCGTTCGGCCGCGTGCATACTGCACCTTCTGACCGTCTGGATCACCAATTGGCCAAGATCCTCCAACAGCCGTCTGCCACCCGCAGCCGTCTGGGGCGCGGTCAGTATCTGACGCCGAGCGAGCATAACCCGGTAGGCCTGTTGGAAGCCGCATTGGCGGACGTGATTGCCGCTGAGCCCATTCATCTGCGTCTGTGCAAGGAGAGTGGTAAAAACCTGCCATTCACCCGACTGGATCGTTTGGCACAGCGGGCGCTGGAAGAAGGCAAAATCAGCGCCGATGAAGCGAAGATCCTGGTGAAAGCCGAAGAGAGCCGTCTGCGTTCCATCAACGTGGATGATTTCGAGCCGGATGCGCTGGCGGCCAGCAAGCCGGAAAAGCCGCTAAAGCAGGATAAGCGCCAGAAGCATACCGAAGCCGCGTAACGGCAATAAACACATATACCCAGGGGCGATAATCATCGCCCCTTTTTTATTTCCACTGAGAAATGCGCAGCCGTTCGCAACGTTAACAGAACGGCTAATTTAACCCTGGGAATAATCAGATAGACTGCCGGTGGGTGCTCTGGATCTTTCTGTCCGGAGCTTCAATTTAGTCGAGGATAGAAAGAGAAAGGCCCCGAGTCGATACATCAACCCGAGGCCACTCTGAACGTCTCAACAACGTCAGGTTAGCCTCTTACCCGCCGGAAGGCAAGGATAAGGAGGTCAAAAATGCAGCAGGAACGGGTCGTTCTTAGGCTGATGATTATCTGCATAACGCTTGTCGCGTTGATGTGGATCACTCGCGGTTCACTGTGTGAATTGCGCATCAAACTGGGGGACACGGAGGTTGCAGCCATTTTGGCTTACGAACCCGAACGGTAAGGCAACCCAACGGCGGGGGCATTGCTCCCGCCTGTTGGTTGTTACGACAGATCCATGAGCACCCTTCCTCACCGTATCCGTCAGGTTGCTAGCCATTTTGGCGGATCCGCGCCAGCAGCGCATCGATATGTTCGATCTGCGACGCATTAACGATCAGCGCGCGGCCCAGACTCAATGCGTGGCGCTGGCATTCTGCTCGCATATCGGCATCGTTAATACTGTCCAGATCGGCAACGTGTGCCAGACCAATAGTGCGGCGAATCAGTTCGCTGCCACAGTAACCTACTGCATCCGCCCACACCTGCTGCAGGAACTGCTCGGCGTAACCCGGCACCGCCAGCGCCAGCTCACGAGTGTATTGGTGACACAGCGCCAGGAAGCGATCGGCAAAAATCAGCCAGAGTTCGCGCACATCCTGCAGGCGTTGTTCTCGCCCGGCGGCGGCGTCACGCGGCCCTAACAGCCCCGGCAGGCCGCAGTAGTTCAGCAACAGATTGCCCAAGGCGCTGCCGACGTCAAACCCGATCGGGCCATAGAAACCAAACTCGGCGTCTATCGCCTTCAACTTGCCTTCCGCAACAAAGATTGAGCCGCTGTGGATGTCGCCGTGCAGCAACGCTTCCGCCTTGCTCAAAAAGCGGTGTTTCAGTCCTGCCACCGCCAGCTTCAACGCTGAATCGTCACGCAGCTCTAGCACCTGGGGCAACAGCGCAGGATCAAACTGATTACGCTCATGATCGATATAGGGATCGGTAAAGAAAAGATCTTCGGTGATCTGACACAGTTCTGGGTTGGTGAAGCGGCTGACTTCGGCTTTTTTCGCCTGTGCCGTCTGATAAAAATCGGAGGTATGAAACAGGGTCTGTGCCAAATACTCTGCCAGTTGCCCGGCCGCCAGAGGGTAATAGTGGCCCTTGAGCAATTCACTGCGCCAGATATGGTGGTCGGAAAGATCTTCCTGCACCATCACCGCCAGCTCGGGATCGTGATGCAATACTTTTACCGTATGCCTTGGGCAAAAACCGCCGTGGATCAACAGGGTTTCCGCTTCAATTCGCGCCCGATCCAGGGTCAGCGGCCAGGATTCGCCCACGCAGCGTACGTACGGCAGCGCCTGTTTAACGATCACCCTGCTCACGCCCTCGCGATCGCGGATCTTGAACACCAGGTTCAGATTGCCGTCACCAATCTCGTCAGCGCTCACCAGCGCCTGCGGATCGGCTAACTGCCCGTATTGGCGAGCATACTCAACGGCATCGGCAGCAGTAAACGTACGATATTGCGACATTCCCAACCCCTTTTTCCTGTCTCTCTGACACAACGATTATTATTTTTTAGACGTAAAAGCATTTGGACGTCTATACATCTGGAAGTCATGTTGGCAGAATAGCTTTCCAGATGCAATAACTACGCAACAAGGAATTAACCGCCGATGCAAGCGCTTAACACCACCAGTTTGACCCTGAGTGACAACCGACTTTGGATCCTCGATCAGCAGGCTTTGCCGCAGGAAAAACAGTGGCGAACCTGCGACAGCGTAGAGGAGCTGGTTGATCATATTCACAGCTTGCGGGTGCGGGGTGCACCGCTGATCGGCCTGTCCGCCAGCCTGCTGTTGGCCCTGTTGGCAGAACGTGGGCTACCGCGTGAACAGCTTGAGCAAGCGCTGATCACTCTGCGTGCTTCAAGGCCGACGGCGGTCAATCTGATGAACAATCTGGACCGCATGAAGCTCGCGCTGGCGCAACCGCACTGGGTGCCGGCAATGGTGGAAGAAGCCTTGCGGTTAGTGGAAGAAGACCGCAAATTGTGCGATCGCATTGCCGACCACGGGGCCGAACTGGTCAAACCCGGCAGTCGTCTGTTGACCCATTGCAACACCGGTGGGTTAGCCACCGCCGGCATCGGTACCGCCATCGGCGTGCTGTTGCGCGCCCATCAGCAGGGAAAAGTGCAACAGGTGTGGGTGGATGAAACACGACCGCTGCTGCAGGGTGGCCGTTTGACCGCCTGGGAGCTGGGCGAGTTGGGTATTCCTTATCGGTTGATTTGCGACGCTATGGCCGCCAGCCTGATGGCGCAGGGCCAGATCGACGCCGTCTGGGTGGGTGCCGATCGCATCGCCGCCAACGGTGACGTCGCCAATAAAGTTGGCACCTACAGCCTGGCGGTCCTGGCGCACTACCACAACATCCCATTCTACGTCGCCGCCCCGCATACAACGCACGATCCCCACTGTCCGAACGGCGCAGCCATCCCTATCGAGCAGCGCGCCGCAACTGAGGTGACCGGCGTGTCGGGCAGTTTTGGCTCATGCCAATGGGCACCAACCGGTGCGCCGGTTTACAACCCGGCGTTTGACGTCACGCCGGCGAAGCTTATCAGCGGTTGGGTATTTGACAGCGGCGTGATTTCGCCACAGCAGGTCAATGATGGGATTTTCCAGCGGGCGTTAGGCTAACGCCCGCGCACTATCAGTTGAGACGCGGATAAGCATCGGCGATGTTATCGCCGGTGAAATGTGCCACCCAGCCTTCCGGGTTATCGAACACGCGGATCGCCGTGAAATTCGGCGCCGATCCCATGTCAAACCAATGGCGAGTGTCTGCCGGCACGGAAATCAGATCGTTCTTCTCGCACAGGATCTGGTAGATCTTGCCGTTCAGATGCAGACAAAACAGCCCCGCGCCTTCGACAAAGAACCGCACTTCATCTTCACCATGGGTGTGTTCGGAAAGAAACTTCTCGCGCAGCACTTCGCGCTGGGCGTTGTCCGGACGCATGCTGATCACATCCCAACTCTGGTAGCCTTTTTCCGCCACCAGACGGTCAATTTCATGCTGGTAGGCGGCAATCACCGCCGCCGGCTCCGGGTTGTCGCCCAGTTCACGATCGGCCCGCCAGCGTTCAAAACGCACGCCGATTTGTGCCAGTTGCTGCTGAATAGCTTCGGCATCGCGGCTTTGCCATAGCGGCTGCTGCGGCTCTTTATCGCTGAAAATCGTCAATCCACTCATGAGGCAAACTCCCCTAAATCGATATGATCAAAACGGTTAACCTGCGGGTGCCGGCTCTGCGCATCGGCCTCGTCGCGGATCAGCTGACAGGTGTGCCAACCGGCGGCTCGCGCGGCGTCCAGCTCTTGGTGAATATCGGAAAGGAACAGCAGCTCGTCGGCGGCGATACCGATTTCATTGGCAATATTGCGGTACGAGGCGGTTTCACGCTTGGCCCCGACGTGGGTATCGAAATACCCGCTGAACAATGGCTGCAGATCGCCGGCATCACTGTTGCCGAACAGCAGTTTCTGCGCTTCCACCGAGCCGGAAGAGTAAACGTATAGCTTCAGTCCCTGCTGCTGCCAGGCGCTCAGTTGCCCGGCCACTTCAGGGTATAAATGCCCGCGGAAATCACCGTTGTGGTAGCCGCTGCGCCAGATGATGCCTTGCAGTGCCTTCAGCGCGGTGGATTTGCGATCTTCGTCCATAAAACGGTAGAGCGCGGCAATAAGCTGCTCAATATCCGCCTGCGGTTGGTCAATCTCATGTCGCAGGGCAGCCAGCGGCGCAGCCACCTCAGCCTCTGCCTGGTGCTGACGGATAAACGGGGCCAAACGTTCACGCGCATAGGGAAACAGCACCTGATGAACAAAGCGGATATCGCTGGTGGTACCTTCAATGTCAGTGATGATGGCGCGGATCATTTTGCCTCCAGTAAACGGCGTTGCAGTTCGCACTGGAACAGGAATTCCAGCCCTTCAAGGTGACGGCGAGCCTCCGCAACCTGGCGGCCCCAGCAATACAGGCCGTGACCCCGCACCAGAAAACCGTACTGCAATGGCGTCACTTCGGCATAGGCCGCGACGCGCGCGGCCAAGCGCGGGATGTCCTGATCGTTGTCGAAAATGGGGATCGTTACGGTATCCAGATGAGAGCTCTGCCCGGCGAGAGATTTTTGCATCTCATAACCCTGCAACACCAAACGCTCACTGGATTCAACGCGTGACAACACTGTCGCATTCACCGAATGCGTATGCAACACCGCGCCAATCTGCGGATACAGCCGGTAAATCAGGGTATGCAGGCCGGTTTCCGCCGAGGGCGTGCGGCCGCTCGGCACATGGTTGGTAGCCGTTTCCACCAGCAGGAAATCCGATTCGCTCAGGCTGCCTTTATCCTTGCCGGACTCGGTCACCAGACAGTGCCGGTCATCAAGACGCAGCGACATGTTGCCGCCGGTCGCCGGGCACCAGCCCTTTTCGCCAACCCAGTGACAGGCAGACAACAGCGCTGTAAGTTGCGGATTTTCGGTCATTATCGTTTCCCGGTCAGTAAGGTCGTTCAGCAGGTGAAGCTTAGAATGATTTGATTAATGATTAGATTTTTTCTTCATTTAGCCATCTAAGCGTCTTGATTGCCAAATACTAACATCGTGTTATATTGACGGCAACATAAGCGCCAGGAGTATTAGCCTGCTATGAGCACTTCAGCATTGATTCCCGAAAGCAAACTGCCCGCTCTGGGCACCACCATTTTCTCTCAGATGAGCGCGCTGGCAGCGCAGCATCAGGCGATCAACCTGTCGCAAGGCTTCCCCGATTTCGATGGCCCGGACTACCTGAAAGAGCGTCTGACCTGGCATGTCAGCCAGGGCGCAAACCAATATGCACCGATGACCGGCGTCGCGCCCCTGCGCGAAGCCATCGCCGAGAAAACGGCGGCGCTGTATGGCTGGCTGCCGGATGCGACCACCGAGGTTACCGTCACGGCGGGGGCTACCGAAGCGCTGTTCGCCGCCATCAGCGCGCTGGTGCGTCCCGGTGATGAAGTGATTTGCTTCGATCCCAGCTATGACAGCTATGCGCCGGCGGTCACCTTGTCCGGCGGTACGCTGAAACGCATTGCGTTG
The DNA here is from genome assembly GCF_014164835.1 of Serratia sp. OS31. Lineage (NCBI taxonomy): Bacteria > Pseudomonadati > Pseudomonadota > Gammaproteobacteria > Enterobacterales > Yersiniaceae > Serratia > Serratia sp. OS31. The sequence continues at coordinate 39,177 of NZ_JACJFQ010000030.1, forward strand.
CAGCCACCGGCCTTTAGCGTCGATTGGCGACAGTTCGAAGAATTATTGTCGCCCCGCACCCGCCTGGTGATCCTCAATACGCCGCACAACCCTTCCGCCACCGCCTGGCAGGCCGAAGATATGCAGCAGCTGTGGCATGCTATCAGCGATCGTGAAATCTATGTGCTCAGCGATGAAGTCTACGAGCACATTTGTTTCGCCAAAGGGGGGCATGCCAGCGTGCTGGCCCACCCGCAGCTGCGCCAACGCGCCATTGCGGTGTCATCTTTCGGTAAAACCTTCCACATGACCGGCTGGAAAGTGGGTTATTGCGTCGCGCCGGCAGCGCTGAGTGCGGAAGTGCGCAAGGTACATCAGTACCTGACCTTCTCGGTTAACACCCCGGCACAGTTGGCGCTGGCCGATATGCTGCGCAGCGAGCCGGAACACTGGCAGCAGCTCTCAGCGTTTTACCGCGCCAAGCGCGACCGTTTCGTGCAGGCGCTGTCCAGTAGCCGACTGGAAATTTTACCCTGCGAAGGGACATACTTCTTACTGGCGGATTACAGCGCGGTCTCGGATCTGGACGACGTGGCATTCTGTCATTGGTTAACCGAGCACGTAGGCGTGGCGGCGATCCCGCTGTCGGTCTTCTGTGCCGATCCTTTCCCTCATAAATTGATCCGGCTGTGCTTCGCTAAACAGGATGCCACGCTGGATGCAGCTGCGGAGCGGTTATGTCGACTTTAAAAATTACCCTGTTGCAGCAACCCCTGGTGTGGCGAGATGGCCAAGCCAATCTGCAACATTTTGACGCCTTGCTGGCCCCCTTAAGCGGCCGCGATCTGATCGTATTGCCGGAGATGTTTACTACCGGTTTTGCCATGGATGCCGGGGAGAGTGCGCTGCCGGAACAGCAGGTGATTGACTGGCTGCACGGTTGGGCGAACAAAAACAACGCGCTGGTTGGCGGCAGTGTGGCGCTGAAAACCGCCGAGGGCGCGGTTAACCGTTTCCTGCTGGTGGAGCCCAACGGCCGGGTGCATGCCTACGATAAGCGCCACCTGTTCCGCATGGCGGGTGAACACCTGTACTATCAGGCAGGCAAACGGCGTGAAATCTTCGAATGGCGCGGCTGGCGCATCCTGCCGCAAATCTGTTACGACCTGCGTTTTCCTGTCTGGTCTCGCTACCAGCAGGATTACGATCTGGCGCTGTACGTCGCCAATTGGCCGGCACCGCGCAGCAAACACTGGCAAACGCTGCTGGCGGCACGGGCCATTGAGAATCAGGTCTATGTGGCCGGCTGCAACCGCGTCGGCGAAGACGGCAACGGTCTGAACTACAGCGGTGACAGCCTGATCCTCAGCCCGCAGGGCGAAACGCTGGCGCAGGCGGAACCCGGCATTGCCGCAAGGCTTGACGCGGAACTGTCGCTGGAAACCCTGCAAAGCTATCGCAGTGCCTTCCCGGCCTGGCGGGATGCCGACAGTTTCCTGCGCCACGATTAAGCATTTCGGGCGCGGTACCGGTACACCGCGCCCGTTGCTTCAGGAAAGCTCTTCTTCCGCCGCTTTTTCTTCTGTCCCCCCAATGCGGTTAAACAACAGGTTCAGCAACAGCGCCACCAGGCACGAGGCACTGATGCCTGAATGCAGCAAAGTACGCACCCAGTTCGGAAACTGATCGTAAAAGGTCGGCATCACGATAGGGATCATGCCGAAGGCAATCGCCGTTGCTACCACCACCAGATTCATGTTGTCCTTATACTCAACCTTAGCCAGAGTGCGGATGCCGCTGGCGGCCACCGAGCCGAACAGCACCACACCCGCGCCGCCCAAGACCGGCAGCGGAATGCAGGCCACCAGTCGCCCCAGGACCGGCAACAGCCCCAGCAGCACCAGAATCGCCCCGCCGGCGCTGACCACAAAGCGGCTCTTCACGCCGGTGATCGCCACCAGCCCGATATTCTGGGCAAACGAGCTTTGCGGAAACGAGTTGAATACCGGTGACAAGGCGCTGGACAACATATCGGCACGCAACCCGTTGGCGATACGGCGCGCATTCACCGGCGAACCGACAATTTCGCCGACGGCCATCAGCCCGGCGGTGGTTTCCGTGAGTAATACCAGTACGATCAACAGCATGGATAGCACTGCGCTCAGTTCGAAGGTTGGCCAACCGTAGGCAAAAGGCGCGGGGAATGCCAGCCAAGGCCCGTGGTCTACGGCAGCGAAGCTCAGCTTACCCACCCACGCGGCCGCCACACAGCCGACCGCCATCGCCAGCAGCACCGATAACCGTTTTAACGCCGGGGAACCCACCTTGTTCAGCAACAAAATAACCGCAAGTGTGAAAGCCGCCAGGCCAATATTTCCGGTTGATCCCCAATCTGCGGCCTTGGCGTTGCCCCCCATCGCCCAGCGTACCGCCACCGGCATCAGCGACAGCCCAATCACCGTCACCACGGTGCCGGTCACCACCGGCGGGAAATAGCGAATGATCTGCGAGAAAAACGGCGCGATCAGTAACCCAATCAACGACGCCGCGATCACCGCACCAAACACCGCAGGCAACCCGCCGTCGCCAGTGACTATGGTCACCATGGTCGCGACTCCCGCAAAGGAAACGCCCTGCACCAACGGCAAACGAGAGCCGAAACCCGGCGCACCAAGCGTTTGCAATAACGTCGCCAAACCGCTGACAAACAGCGCTGCCGTCACCAGCAGGCCAATTTGCGCGGCGTCTAACTCTGCGGCAGAACCTATGATCAATGGCGGCGCTATGATGCCGCCATACATGGTCAGAATATGCTGCAGGCCGTAGGCGAAGGTTTTTACCAGCGGCAGTTGTTCATCTTCCGGGCAGCACGAAGCCGCGCCCTTATCCTGAGACAGAGCCATAGATACCTCGTCAATGCGGGTTAACCGCTAAGGGCGTTTAGCTGCCCCGATAGGTTGAATAGGAATACGGGCTGATGAGCAGCGGTAAATGGTAATGCTGCGCCGCATCCTTGATGACAAAATCGATGATCGCCGTGGCGTATAACGTTTCACGATTGTCTGCGGTAAAGTAACCGCCCACGTCGGCATGCAGGCGGTAATGCCCCGCGGGCAGCTCATCCGGCGTTAGCTCACGGGCGCGGCCATCGGCATCGGTGGTGCCTTCGGCTATCGCCCGCCATTGCCCCTGCTGTTCCCGCTCCAGCCAGACTCGCACCTTTGCCGCCGGTTTACCCAGAGATGTATCCAAAATATGGGTGCTAATATTACTCATCGCTCAGTAACTCCTTAAAACGCAGCATCACGATTTCGCGCAGCTGTTCGGCGGTTTCCTGCCGCTCCTGCTCCACGTCGTTGTTCAAGCGTCGTTCCAGCTCACTCAGAATGGCTCGCCCATCTCGACCGGCGGCACGGATCAAAAACACCTGACCAAACTGCTGTTCATAACGCCGGTTACCCACCAGCAGCGCCTGAGCCAATTCCGGATCCCGGGCATTGACCGCCGACTGTTCACGCTTGGAGAACTGCGCCTCTTGCCCCTGACCTGCGGCACGTTCGCCAATGCGCGGGTGCTGCGCCAATGCCTGGCTGACCTCTTCAGGTCGCCAACGCTGCGCCGCCTGCCAGGCCACCGCCAACGCGGCATCGCTGCTGCTGAACGGCCGGGCCGCAATCACGGAGGCTATCCAGGTTGCAATGTTCACGCAGGGCAGCAGCAAACGCTCGGCTTCCGCCACGGGCAACTGATTAAACTGCTGCAGATTCATCTATGTTCTCCCAACTGGCCACCGTCTGGCAGTAGGCCTGAATAGCCAGCGCCACATCGGCCTGGCTTACGGCTTCGGCCGGATGATGGCTGATTCCGCGATCGCAACGGACAAACAGCATACCCACCGGCCAGCACACCGCCACGGCAATCGCGTCATGCCCGGCACCGCTGGGCAAAACCATGCTGCGACCCTGCACCGCCTCCACGCTCTGCTGCCAACGTTGCTGCAAATTTGCATCACATTCCGTTGCATTTATGCGATAAAACTCCTCGCTGGCAAACCCTAATCCGCGACGAGCACAAATTTCCTGCGCCCGCTCCAACAGTTGTGCAAGCAACGCTGCCAGCGGGCCATCTTGCGGACCGCGAACGTCCAGCGACAGTTTCACCTCACCGGGAATGACGTTGACCGCCCCCGGAAGGCTTTCGATACAGCCGACAGTCGCCACCAAATGTTCATCGCGGGTGCGGGTTATCGCTTCAACCGCCACCATCCACTCCGCCGCGGCCGCCAAGGCGTCTTTGCGTTGCCCCATCGGCACCGTGCCTGCATGGCCCGCCTCGCCGCTAAAGGTGCAATGGAGTCGACGCGCGCCGTTAATCGCCGTCACCACGCCCAGAGCCAGACCGGCGGCTTCCAGGCAGGGCCCCTGTTCAATGTGCAATTCCAGATAAGCGCAGATATCACCTGGCGCTCGCCGCGCCTCAACCACCGCCGCCGGATCCAGGCCAAACTCGCGCAACGCCTGCGCCACGCTGATACCCTCGGCATCGGTGCGATCCAACCAGTCGGCCGGCCACTGGCCGGTAATGCCTCGGCTGCCCAGCAGGGCGACGCTAAAGCGCGTCCCTTCTTCATCGGCAAAGCCAATCACTTCGACCGCCACCGGCAGGCGCCGCCGCTGCTGATGCAAATGCGCCACCACCTCCAGCGCGGTCAAGACGCCGAGCATGCCATCATAACGGCCCGCATTACGCACCGTATCCAAATGCGAACCGAGCAGCAGCGCGGGTGCATCTGGCGTTTGACCTTCATAGCGGCCACAAACATTGCCAACGGCGTCCTGCCAGACCCGCATACCGACACTGCGCATCCAATCGCCCACCAACTCGTTGGCGCACCGATGCTCCGGCGACAGATAAACCCGCGTAAGTTGGCCCGGCGTGGCGCTGATCGCCGCCAGCGCATCGCAACGAGCCATCACCCGTGCGGCCGCCTGTTCCGCCTCCTGGGCGGTTAACCGCACCGCCATCACCGGCTCCCGTCGTCGTAGGTGTTCCAGGCTGCCTGCAGCGCTTCCCCCTGCTTGCTGGCGAAGCCCAGACGGTTCAGCACTGCTTCCAGCGCGGTCAGGGTTTGCAGCACACAGTCTTTACGCGCGTTGTAACCCATGGTGCCGATGCGCCAAATCTTGCCCTGCAACGGACCGAACGAAGTGCCGATCTCAATGGCGAAATCGTTGAGCATCATCTGACGCACCTGTTCGCCATGCACCTGCGGCGGGATCACCACCCCCAGCACGTTGTTCATGCGGTTTTCGAGATCGCCGAACACCTCAAGCCCCATGCCCTGAATGCCGGCCAGCATCGCCGCACCATGCAGCTTGTGGCGAGCGATGGTGTTATCCAGCCCCTCTTCCAGGATCACCCGTGCACATTCGCGCGCGGCGAACAACATGCTGGTGGCTTCGGTGTGGTGATTCAGACGCTCGGGGCCCCAGTAATCCATGATCATGCCGAGATCAAAATAGTTGGAGTAGATCATCTCATCGTCGCCGTCGGCATGATCGGCAGTACGGATCCCCTGCTCCACGCACTTACGACGGCGGACGATCTCTTCGAACTGCGGGCTTAGGGTAACCGGCGAACTGCCGGACGGACCACCCAGACATTTCTGCAGGCCTGCGGATACCGCGTCCAGCCCCCAGGCATCGGTTTCCAGCGGGTTACCGGCAAAGGACGCGGTCGCATCGGTATAGAACAATACGCCGTGGCGGCGGCAGATATCCCCCAGTTGATCCAGCGGCTGCAGCATGGTGGTTGAAGTGTCTCCCTGCACCGTCAACAGCAGACGCGGACGTACCTTCTTGATCGCATCTTCAATCTGATCGGCACTGAACACTTCCCCCCACGGTGCCTCGATGGTGTGCACTTCGGCACGACAGCGGCGGGCAATTTCACACAGCAAATGGCCAAAACGGCCAAACACCGGCACCAGCACTTTGTCGCCGGGGCGGATGGAGGAGACCAGCATCGCTTCGATGCCCGAACGGGAGGTGCCGTCGATCAGCATCGTCCAGCGGTTTTCGGTACGAAACAGCGCGCGATACAGCTCCATAACCTGATTCATGTAGCCGGTCATCGCCGGATCATACTGCCCAATCAACTGGCTAGACATGGCACGCAGCACGCGCGGATCGGCGTTGATCGGCCCTGGCCCCATCAGCAGACGGGCAGGTGGGTTAATCTGATCGAACTGGGTAATATCTAACATGTTAATTCCTTACCAGCTTAATAACTCAGTAAACTCAGAAATCAGCACGCGCCTCATGGCATATCACGCCTCGGACAGGCCGCGAACTGAAGCAATAAACTGTTTCAATTCCTGCGTTTGCGGATTGGCGAACAGCGTGCGGCTGTCGCCTTGCTCCCACACTTTGCCCTGATGCATAAACACCACCCGGTCACCGACCTCACGGGCAAAGTTCATTTCATGGGTCACCAGAATCAGCGTCATACCCTCTTTGGCCAACTGCTCCAGGACTTTCAGCACCTCGCCCACCAGCTCAGGATCCAGCGCCGAGGTGATCTCGTCGCACAGCAACACCTTAGGGTTCATCGCCAGCGCCCGGGCAATCGCCACCCGCTGCTGCTGCCCTCCGGAAAGGTTAGCCGGGGAATAATGCATCCGCTCACCCAGCCCAACCTTGTTCAACATCTCTTCCGCCAGTTCTCGGCATTCCGCCGGGCTTTTCTTCAATACCCGACGCGGTGCCAACATCACGTTTTCCAACGCGGTCATATGGGGAAATAGATTGAAGTTCTGGAACACCATGCCAATGGAGCGACTGATCTCACGCGCCTGCGAATCACGGTCGGTGATGGTCATGCCACCCAGTTTGATGCTGCCTTCCTGGTACCCCTCGAGCCCGTTGATGCAGCGCAACAGGGTGCTCTTGCCCGACCCGCTACGGCCGATAATCGAAATCACCTGGCCCATATCGATATCCAGATCCACGCCCTTCAGCACGTGGTTCTGACCGTAATATTTCTGAACCTGATTAATTGTGATGAGCGGCATGGAACTTCCTCTCCAGATAATGGCTGTAACGCGACAGCGGGTAACACATCAGGAAATAGCCCAGCGCGACCAGGCCGAACACTTTAAAGGGTTGATAAGTGACGTTGTTTAGCATGGTGCCTGCCTTGGTCAGCTCGACAAAACCAATGATCGACGCCAACGCGGTGCCCTTGATCACCTGAACTGAAAAACCGACGGTCGGCGCAATGGCAATGCGAACCGCCTGCGGCACCACCACCCGTACCAGGGTCTGGCCAAAGCTCAGCCCAAGACAGCGCGACGCTTCCCATTGGCCTTTGGGCAAGGCAGCGATGCTGCCAGACCAGATATCCACCAGAAAAGCGCTGGTAAACAGCGTCAGCGCCAGTGCCGCAGCGGCCCAGGGGCTGACATCAATGCCGAACAGCGCCAGCCCAAAGAAGGCCAGAAACAGCTGCATCAGCAGTGGCGTGCCTTGAAACAGCTCTGAATAACAGCGGACAAAACGCAGCGCCCACCGGCGCTTGCTCAGGCGCAGCAATAACAGCGGCAGCGTCACCAGTGTGCCGCCAAAGAACGCCGTCAGCGACAGCAACAGCGTCCAGCGCGCTGCCAGCAGCAGGTTGCGTACAATGTCCCAATCGGTAAAAGTCAGCATCAGTTCTGGCTCCCTAAAAAGCGGCGGCCGGCGGCCAGTAACAGCTGGCGCATCAATATCGATAACAGCAGGTAAAACAGCGCCGTCACTAAATACACCTCAAAACTGAGGAAGGTGCGCGACTGGATCAGGTTGGCGGCAAAGGTCAATTCTTCGAACGACACCTGCGACACCACCGATGAGCCCAGCATGACGATAATGCACTGACTGACCAACGCCGGGTAAATGCGCTGCAGTGAAGGTGGCAATACAATGCGCAAAAATGTCTGACTGCGGCTAAAACCCAGTACCCGCCCGGCTTCCCACTGCCCTTTCGGCGTCACCTGAATGCCGGCGCGTATAATTTCGGTGCTGTAGGCACCCAGATTAATCACCATCGCCAGCAGAGCCGCCTGCCCGGCGGTCAGCTTCCACCCCAGGCTCGGCAGACCAAAGACGATGAAAAACAGCTGCACCACAAACGGCGTGTTACGCACCACTTCGACATAAATCCCCCAGGTACGGCTAAACAGGTTGGCTTTGCCGCTGCGGATCGCCGCCCCGAAAATCCCCAGCGCAACGCCCATCAGGGTGGCCAGTGCCGTCAACTCAATGGTGGTCAGCAAACCGGCCAACAGCTCAGGCAGGTAGGGCCACAGCGCAGGAAAATTTAGCTGATAGGTCATCAGGCGCTCCCGTTACGCGCCAAGATGGGCGGGCAACGGCGCTTTCAGCCATTTTTCCGACAGCCCATTCAGGGTGTTGTCTTTCAGCGCTTGTTCAATCAATTCATCCACTTTGGCTTTCAGCGCCGGCTCGCCCAGGCGCAGGCCGACGAAGCACGGCGAATCCTTCAACATGAACTTGGCCACCGGCGCTTTGGTCGGGTTCTGTCGCGCCAGAGCGCTCACCACCAGATTGCCGGTAGCAATGTATTGCACCTGACCGGACAGGTAGGCCGACAGCGTGGTGTTGTTGTCTTCGTAGCGTTTGATCTGCGCGCCCTTCGGGGCAGTGTCGCTCAACACCATGTCCTCCACCGCCCCGCGCGTCACGCCAACGGTCTTGCCTTCCAATTGAGCGGCATCGCTCAACGCGGTGTCTTTAGGGCCAAACACCCCCAGGAAGAACGGCGCATAGGCGCGGCTGAAAGCGATAGCCTTTTCGCGCTCTGGATTTTTGCCCAGGCTGGAAATCACCAGATCCACTTTGTTGGTCTGCAGATAGGGAACACGATTGGCGCTGGTGACCGGCACCAGCTGCAACTTAAGTTTCATCTTGTCAGCCAGATACTGCGCCATATCGATGTCGTAACCCTGCGGCTGCAGATCGGTACCTACCGAGCCAAACGGCGGGAAGTCTTGAGGAACTGCCACCCTCAACACGCCGCGCTGCTGGATTTCTTGCAGTTGATCCGCCATCACTGACGTGGCCTGCGCCATCAACAGCACCGCCCCTAACGCCGCTACCCCGATTTTCTTGAAGTTCATAGACTATCCCCGATGGTGAAATGATGAAACAAAAGATTCTTTGATTATCACTCTGCAACTAATGTGCCAATCGGTAGCGGCAGCAAGGTTAGCCTTTGCTGTCTTTAACTTAGGGGGCCAGAGAGGAAACTCCCCTGCCATGTCTGTGGCAGGGAGAAGGGATATCACGGAGAAAAATGCGCACCATCAAAGTGCGAAAGCACCAAAATGGCGCGGAAATCAACGCTGCTCCAGCTCATCCAGGTCGCCATACAGATCGGCGATCTGATGGATCCTTTGACGCCCTTGCGCCAGCGTCTCATGCAGCAGCGCATTGCTGAGCAGATTGGCCAGGCTCATGGCCGCAGAATAACTGTCAAAGGCCGAAACGCTATCCAGCGGCGCCGCCAGGTGCCAGTTCGCCAGTGGGATCAGCGACTGCGCCTGCGGCTCGCACACCAGCAGCGTCGGTACCTGCTGGATCTGCAACTGCGTCAACAAGGCCCGCAGCTGGCGCGGCCGACGGCGAAAAGCCACAACTACGGCCACGTCTCCGTGGTCCAAATCGACCAGCTCTTCCGCCAGCGTTTGCCCGGGCTGCGGCATCAATAATACCTGCTCACGTACCTGCATCAATTGCTGGCGCAGGTGCATAGCGATCGGATAACTGTTGCGAAACCCCATCAGTACCACGCGCCGAGCCTGCACCAGGGCGGCGATCACCGCATTGAACTGAACGGCGTCAATATGGTTCACCCACTGGGTAAGGTTGGCCATTTCCTGCTTGTAATGCCGCGCCAGCAGGGTGTTGCCCTGCACCGCGTCACGATTATCGGTCAGCGGCATACCGCTTTGGCGCAGGGTACGCAGTTCGTCACGCATTGCACGGTAGCTTGGGTAGCCCAGGCGTTTGAACAGGCGGCTGACGGTGGCTTTGGATACGCCGCTCAGGCGCGCCAACTCGGCGCTGTTGTAGCTGATCAGGTCGTCAAAGTGATCGAAAATGAAGTCGGCTACCCGCTGTTCCTGCGGCGTAAGCTGCGAATATTCCCCGCGCAGGCGTTCATCGATCTGCTTCATTGCTGCTCCTGCTTGTAACCTTTGTTTCAGCGGAACATAGCACGGCCAATCTACCCGCAGGCAAGCGTTTATTACCATTGAAGAAAACATGGAACGCCTCTTGCTTGTCTTTGAGACAGAAGCTGACCTCAAACAAGGGCCAAGAAATGATTAACAGCAATACCGCGCCATTGGGCATGGCCGTCACGCCTCACCACCTCGCCAGCGAAAGCGCGCTGGCGGTTTTGCGTGAAGGGGGGAACGCCATCGAAGCCATGGTCGCCGCCGCCGCGACTATCGCCGTGGTTTATCCGCACATGAATGGCCTGGGCGGTGACGGCTTCTGGCTGATTGTGCCGCCACAGGGCGATCCGGTGGCGATCGACGCCAGCGGTGCCGCCGGTTCCCTGGCCACGCTGGATTTTTATGCGGGCGAAAGCCACATCCCACATCGCGGCCCCAGAGCGGCGCTGACCGTTGCCGGCACCGTAGGCGGCTGGCGCGAAGCGCTAGACTATTCCGGCGAGCTGGGCGGCGAACAGCTGCCGCTACCGCGCCTGCTGGCCGATGCCATTCGCTATGCGGCGGACGGCATTCCGGTCACCGCCTCGCAGGAGGCCGCCACACGCAGCAAATATCATGAACTGGCGGATGTGGAACATTTTGCCCGCACTTATTTGCCGCAGGGGGAAATCCCCCTTGCCGGACAGCGTTTCTGCCAGCCACAGTTAGCGGATACCCTGATTGCCCTGGCCGAAGACGGATTGGACAGCTTCTATCGCGGCCCACTGGCACAAAGCATCGCGACCGACATGGCCCGGCTGGGCATGCCGCTCACCGCACAAGATCTGGCGGATTATCGGCCACGGCGGCGCACGCCGTTGCGACTTGAGCACCAGAAAGGCGAGGTCTTCAATCTCACCCCACCCACTCAGGGCCTGGTGTCGCTGGCGATCCTCGGTTTGACCGATCGCCTGCCCCTGGCCAGCAAAAGCGAAGGCGCAGTGGTGCATGGCATCGTCGAGGCCACCAAGCTGGCTTTCGGTCTGCGTGACCAATTCATCACCGATCCACGCCAAATGACGCAGGATCCGCAGGCACTCCTGACGACCGAACGCCTGGATGCGCTGGCACAGCGTATCGATCATGAGCATGCCGCCGCCTGGGGCAAAGGCAAGGGGCCTGGTGATACCGTCTGGATGGGCGTGATGGACAGCAGCGGTCTGGCGGTGTCCTTTATCCAAAGCATTTACCACGAATTCGGCAGCGGCGTGGTATTGCCGCAAAGTGGCATCCTGTGGCAAAACCGCGGTGCGTCCTTCAGCCTCGATGCCGCCCATCTGCTGGCACTGGCACCGGGCAAACAGCCTTTCCACACCCTGAACCCCGCAGCGGCTCGCCTGTATGACGGGCGCACGTTGGTGTATGGCTCCATGGGCGGCGACGGCCAGCCGCAAACCCAGGCGGCGGTGTTTGTTCGCCATGTGGTGCAGGGCCTGCCGCTGCAGCAAGCGATCAGTGCGCCGCGCTGGCTGCTGGGCCGCACCTGGGGTGAAAGCTCTGACTCACTGAAGCTGGAAGGTCGCTTTAACGCGGAAACCGTCGACTACCTGCGCCAACGGGGCCACGACGTGGAGTTGTTACCGGACTTTAGCGAAGCGGTCGGCCATGCCGGTGCCATTGTTCGCCATACTAACGGCATGCTTGAAGGGGCTTTCGATCCCCGCAGCAACGGCAGTGCCGCCGGCTTCTAGCCGCCACTCTTATTGGGGAGAAGTAAAATGAAAAACCAACCTGCCGTCGACTGGGCGGCCTATATCCGCCAAATGGAAGCGATACTGGCGCTGGAAATGGATGACGCGCGCCGTCAGGAACTGCTGATCCAGTTCAATCGCATCGCTGCACTGGCGGAACCCTTGATGGCCTTTCCGCTCGATCCACGCCTGGAGATCGCAGGAGTGTATCGCGCATGAATTCGTTAAGTGCTCTATCGATCGCCGAGATCCGCGCGGCCCTGAAGCAAGGTGCGATTTCTGCACGTGAGATTGCCCAACAAACGTTAGAGAATATTGACGCACTGGAGCCGGCGCTGAACGCCTATACCCACATCACGCGCGAACGCATGTTGAGCGAAGCCGATCACCTCGATCGCGCGCGCGCCAAAGGTCTTCCATTGCCGAGCCTGGCGGCGATCCCTTACGCGGTAAAAAACCTGTTCGACGTCACCGGTGAAATTACGCTGGCAGGAGCCAGCCTGTTCAGCGATAACCCGCCGGCCAAACGGGACGCCTGGGCGATTGGCAGACTGGCCGGCCAAGGCGCCTTGCTGTCCGGCATGCTGAATATGGACGCCTATGCGTACGGTTTTACCACCGAAAACAGCCACTACGGCGCGACGCGTAACCCGCACGATACTACGCGTATTGCCGGTGGATCCTCAGGCGGTTCAGCGGCGGCGGTCGCTGCCGGGCTGGTGACATTTTCCCTCGGCAGCGACACCAATGGGTCCATACGCGTACCCGCGTCGCTGTGCGGAGTCTTTGGGCTGAAGCCAACCTTTGGCCGTCTGTCACGCAGCGGTAGTCAGCCATTCGTCGCCAGTCTGGATCATCTCGGCCCCTTTGCCCGTAGGGTACGCGATCTGGCGGCGGTGTATGACGTGATGCAGGGCACGGATATCGAAGACCGTTTTCAGGCGGATAAACCGGTCACGCAAACCGAATCGCTGTTGCCCCGTGGCCAACAAGGCCTGCGTTGCGCGGTGCTGGGCGGGTATTTTCAGCAGTGGTGCAACGATGACGCTAAAACCGCCGTAAGGCAGGTCGCGCAGGCATTGGAGGCCGTGGCTGAAGTTGAATTTCCGCAGGCCGAACTGGCCCGCTCGGCGGCGTTTATCATCAGCGCCGCCGAGGGGGGCAATCAATATCTGCCGCTGTTGCGCAGCCAGCCGAACCGCTTTGAACCGCTGTCGCGTGAACGCCTGCTGGCCGGCGCCATGCTGCCCTCCGCCTGGTATGTACAGGCGCAGCGCTTTCGTACCCATTTTCAGCAACAGGTGCTGCCGTTGTTCGAACGCTGGGACATCCTCATCGCCCCGGCAACGCCCTGTAGCGCCACGCCGATCGGCCAGGAAACCATGCATATCAACGGCACTGATCTGCCGATCCGCGCCAGTATGGGCATGCTGACGCAGCCTGTCTCTTTCCTCGGCCTGCCGGTAGTGACGGTGCCGCTGAGAACCGCCTCTGGCCTGCCGATAGGCCTGCAACTGATTGCCCCGCCCTGGCGGGAGGATCTGGCACTGCGAGCCGCTTACGCTCTGGAACAACGAGGCGTGGCGAGATGTGTTTTACCGGGAAAACAGGACTAAATGATGAAAAGTGAGTATATCGATCGTCCGGCGGTGCTGGCTGAGGTGAACGCCGCCTTTTACCGTTACGAACAGGCGCTGATCGGCAATGATATTGAAGTGCTGGATGAGTTGTTTTGGCATGATGGTCGCACCGTCCGTTACGGCGCGACGGAGAATTTGTACGGCATCGATCAGATCCGTGATTTCCGCCAACAACGTCCTTCCAAAGGGTTGGATCGCCTATTGGAGAACACCGTTATCACCACCTACGGTGACGATATGGCCGTCGCCAGTACCGAATTCCGCCGCCCCGGCAGCGAAAGCGTTGGCCGCCAGATGCAAACCTGGGTCAAACTCCCCTGCGGCTGGCGTATCGTCGCCGCGCATGTGAGTTTGATGGCTTAAGGCAAACCGGACGCACAAAAAATGGACAGCCTGGCATATTGGGCCTTATAGTCGTCAGAGGTATTACCTTTAGCTAACTGAGGCTACTTATGACTACGGCTACATCGATAAAAATTGATGATGAGCTCAAGCAACGGGTGCAACAAATCGCGACCACGCGTCAGCGAAGTGCGCACTGGATTATGCGTGAGGCGATCCGTGAATACGTCGAGCGAGAAGAAAAGCGCGAAGCGCTGCGCAAAGACGCACTACAAGCCTGGGAAACGTATCAGACCAATGGTAAACATCTGACCCAAGACGAGGCTGATCATTGGCTCGCTAACCTGGAAAAAGGTGATGATACGGAGATACCGGAGTGCCACAACTGATATGGACGCCTGCCGCACTGCTCGATATTCAGCGCTTGTACCGATTTCTGGCGGCCAAAGATCGCCAGGCTGCGCAAAAGGCCATCGCATCCATTCGTAGCAGCGTCAATATCCTGGCCCATCATCCTCAGGCCGGTCGGCCCGTTGAAGATATGGAAATTGAGTTTAGGGAATGGCCGATCGATTTCGGCAACAGCGGCTATATTGCCCTGTATCACTTTGATGGCAGCACCGCTGTACAGCTGGCGGTACGCCATCAAAGTGAAGTCAGTTATTGACGGGGCCCCTCAACACCAGTACGCCATAAAGTTCACGGTGGAGCGATCGAGATCGCGTTCGCCAATCAGGTAACGGCGCAACGCCTTCACCGCGGAAGACTCTGCCGCAACCCAGGCGTAGAAGCTTTTCGCCCCTTCGGCTCGTTCCCACAGCAGATCGCCGCCCAAACTGTTTTCCGCCAGCGATTGCGCTTGCGTCCGCGCCGATTCAGGAATATTCACCCGTTGGCGCACCGACTCCACCAGCATCGTGCCGTGCATCTGCTGATGCCCGACGTCGCGCGGCAACCAATACACCTCGGCAAACGGGAAGCGATCCATGTTCAGGCAGTCGCCTGCCACAGGAACCTCGAAGAAAGCCTGTACCTGCGGTGGATTGGCCCGCTGCGCCAGCTGTTCCAGAATGCCTACCGCCGCCGGTACCGCTGTCTCGTCGGCGATCAACAGGGCCTGCTGCAGCTCGCTCGGGGGCACCCACTCGTAACCACCGCTGTCACCGTCAAAATCGGCATTGGGGGCAACGGTTTGAATAACATCCCCCGGTTTGGCATGGGTCGCCCACGCCGAGGCCGGGCCGTTCACGCCATGCAGCACAAACTCGACGTCCATTTGATTCTGTTCAGCACGCAGCGCCCGCAGCGTATAGGTGCGCATCACCGGGCGTTGCTCTTTCGGTATCGCCATATAGTCGCGATACCAGTCGTCGCTGTTTTCCAGACGCAGGATCTGCCCCTCTTGGGCCGGGAACAACAGTTTGATGCGCTGATCCGGCGCTTCCAGCTTCATGCGATGGACGTCCGGTCCCTCGAAAACGCAGCGCAGCAAGGAGGGAGACACATTTTCTTTGACTTTCAGTGTGATATCAAAAATTCTGTAGCTTGATGCACCGGACATTCTTTTACTCTCCTGCAGAATTTACGCTGATGCGGTGCTGGCGCCACAGCCAGCTGCTGATGCCCCCCAGCAGAACCGCCATCATCAGAGCCGCGGCGATCAGCTGCGACTCACCATAAAATTTGGCCACCACCGGCACCATCAATGCGCTCAGACCGTAACCCAGCGTATGGCTGGTAGCAATGGCCCCCGACCCTTTGCCGGTTGACAATTTATCGTTCAACATCAGTTGATAGCCCGGCGTCGCCATGGCCGCGCCAAAAGAGGCCAGTGCGCAACCGACATAGAACAGCGCCAAAGGCTGAGCACACATCAGGCCCAGTCCCACCATCATCAGCACGGCGGCAATCAGCAGCAGCTGCGGCGCGCTAAAGCGCTGCGGGCGCACCACCAGAAACTGAGCCAACAGCGTACAGGCCGCCGCCACGCTCAGCAACACCGCCACGTGATGACTGACGGTGGTGGCGGAATGACTGAATAAACCGGTCAAATGCGGTGCCAATCCCAATTGCATCAAGCTGACCGATGCGGCCAGCAGCAGAGCGCACAGCAGGTAAGGCACCATATTGAGGCGAAGTCGGTTTTGCTGATGGGCAACCGGCTGCAGCGGCGGATCGTTATGCTGGCGGCACACCACCAATAGGGCGATCAATGGCGCAAGCGCCATCAACCACAGCGGCGCCATCGGATGAATCGACAACGCCAGCGCGGCGCACAGCGGTCCCAACAGTCGCCCGCAGCTCAGCCCGGAACTGATGGTCGCCAGCGCTGACATACGCTGTTCATAGCCTGCACGCTGTAGCGCCCAGGTCTGGCTGGCAGGCACCATACCGGACACCGTCAGCCCGTAGATAACGCGTGCCACAATCAGGCCGCCCAACCCCAGCGTCGATGAAAGCCAGCCAGCCGCCAGCCCCCAAACCGCCAGCGCCAGTAAAGCAAAACTGAACAAATACCCTGCTAACGCCATGGTTACCACGAACTTGCAGCCGCGAATTTCAGACTGCCTGCCCCACCAGGGTGACCCCACCAGAAACAGCATCGAGCCGAGCGTCAAGAGTCCGGCCCAGACTGAAAGCGACAGTTGAGTCATGCTGACCAGCACCGGCAGCGCCACCAGCAGGCCGTTTTGCCCGATACCCAGCAGCCCGGCGCACAAAGCCAGCGGCCAGTTGGAAGGAGACGTATTCGCCATTGGCGGTGATTCAGGAGGAGAAGAAATATGCATCAAACGTAAATTTACCGTTAATAATATTATAAGGTTATGTTCAATTCATTGAAAAATTGTATCATACAGCGATTGATAACAATAAATATTATTGATATAAGAATCATTCTCAATTGATTCAATAGTGAAATGGGATCATGACAATCCAGTTTGAAACCGCGACGACCGACGTGGCTGCGCAATGTTTTCTCAACGCTTTGATGCGTGAAACCCGGGACTGGCAAATCGTTCCGGCGGCCAACAACCAACAGTATCCGCAGCTTCATATTCCACTTTCGCCTTCTCAGGCTATCCGCATCACTTTACGTCACACCTCCCCCACCCAACATCACCAGTATCTGTTCCCTGCCCGTTTGCATCAGCAAGACGACGGCGCTGGCGTTGCGCTGAGCGTGGAGCAACTGGTGACCCTGTTGCTGGAAAAACCGTCGGTGAAGGGAGAACTGTCGGATGAGGTCGTTACCCGTTTCCGCCAGCGCGTACTGGAGAGTCATGACAATACCCAACAGGCGATCGCAGTGCGCCTGGACTGGCCAACGCTGCGCGACAAGCCGCTCAACTTCGCTCAGGCGGAACAGGGCCTGTTGGTAGGCCACGCCTTCCACCCGGCGCCCAAATCCCATGAACCTTTCGACGAACAGCAGGCGCGCCGGTACCTGCCAGATTTTGGCGCCCGTTTCCCGCTGCGCTGGTTTGCCGTCGATAAACACCACCTGTGCGGCGACAGCCTGAATCTGACGCTGCAGCAGCGCCTGCAGCGTTTTGCCGCCGAAAGCGCACCGCAACTGCTGGCGCATTTTACCGATGACGTCTGGCTGTTGCCGATGCATCCGTGGCAGGCCGACCACTTGCTGACGCAGGCCTGGTGCCAGGAACTGGTGACCCAGGGATTGCTCAGCGATCTGGGCGAAGCCGGCGAACGCTGGCTGCCAACCAGCTCTTCCCGCTCGCTGTACAGCGCCAGCAATCGCGACATGATTAAATTCTCCCTCAGCGTGCGCCTGACCAACTCGGTGCGTACCCTGTCGGTCAAAGAAGTGAAACGCGGTATCCGTTTGGCTCGTTTGGCGCAAACGCCGCGCTGGCAGCAGTTGCAGGCACGTTATCCCACCTTCCGCGTGATGCAGGAAGACGGCTGGGCCGGGCTGCGCGCTGCGGACGGGACGATTCAGGAAGAAAGCCTGATGGCACTGCGCGATAACCTGCTGTTTGAGCAGCCGGAAAGCCAGACCAATGTGCTGGTCACCCTGACCCAGGCCGCACCGGACGGCGGCGACAGCCTGCTGGCAGCGGCGGTGCGTCGTTTGGCCACCCGACTGAACCTGCCGGTGCAACAGGCCGCTCATACCTGGCTGGATGCTTACTGCCAACATGTCTTACTGCCGCTGTTCAGCACCGAAGCCGATTACGGACTGGTGCTGCTGGCCCACCAACAAAATATTCTGGTGGAAATGCAGCAGGATCTGCCGGTCGGCATGCTGTACCGCGACTGTCAGGGCAGCGGCTTTACCCGCGATGCCGGACCCTGGTTAGCAGAAATTGGCGAGGCCGAGGCGGAAAACCGCTTCAGCGAACAGCAGTTACTGCGTTACTTCCCTTACTACCTGCTGGTGAACTCCAGCCTGGCGGTCACTGCGGCGTTAGCCGCGGCCGGTTTCGACACTGAAGAACAGCTGATGGCCCGGGTGCGCGATGCGCTGAGTGGCCTGCGTGCCAGCGCCAAAAACACCCTGTGTCTGGACTACGTCCTCGACAGCAGCCACTGGAACTGCAAAGGCAACTTCTTCTGTTACCTGCATGACCATAACGAAAACACCATCGTCGATCCGGCGGTGATTTACTTCGACTTCGTCAACCCGCTGCGCCAGGGAGCCGCTCAATGATGCCGCAAGCCAAACTGACGCATGCCGACAACGGTTTTTGCTGCGAGCAGCTGGGAAAGGCGCTGCAACTCGGTCTGGGCCTGGACGGTAGCGCGGTGTTGCACTGTCCGGGACCGCTGCCGCAGGGCTGGCTGGTGCAGGCGCTGGACCAGTTGTTGGTGGCAGCACCGCAGCTCAGCGGCGTCACCCTGCCTTATGCGCAATGGTGTGAAGAGCCGCAGGCACAGACGCTGTTCGCGTTAGCCAGCAGTGACTATCTGGCGCGCGAAACCTTTTACCAGTTACCGCTGTGGCTCGGTGCCGAACGCCACTCCGCGTCCGGGAAAATGCAGTATGACGCCGAGCGTAGCCTGTGGTTCCCGCAGCGGCCCGCACGCCCCAGCGGCGAGGTGTATCGCCGTTACGATCCGCAGCTCAAGCGAACCCTGAGCTTCCGCCTGCCGGAAGTGGCACACGACGCCGCGCAGTTCACCCGCTGGATGAATTCACCGCGAGTAGATGCCTTCTGGGAAATGAGCGGCCCGCTCGAAACCCAGGCTGCCTACCTGCAGCGTCAGTTGGACTCCAGCTACTGCTATCCGTTGTTGGGGTGCTTTGACGATCGCCCGTTCGGCTATTTCGAAGTCTATTGGGCTCCAGAAGATCGCATCGGTCGCCACTACCGCTGGCAGCCTTTCGACCGTGGGCTGCACATGCTGGTCGGTGAAGAAGACTGCCGCGGCGCTCAATACATTCGCAGTTGGCTACGTGGCCTGACGCATTATCTGTATCTGGATGAACCGCGCACCACGCGCGTGGTCGCCGAACCGCGCGCGGATAATCAGCGACTGTTTCGTCACCTGCCGGCCGCCGGCTACCACACAGTCAAAGAGTTCGATTTCCCGCATAAGCGCTCGCGTTTGATCATGAATCAGCGTGATGAATTCTTCCGGGGGGCTTCAGTATGAACACCGTAGATTACGCCGACTGGCAGCGCGTAAACCGTCAGATGATCGCCAAGATCCTCGCAGAGCTGGAATACGAACGCACGCTGCAGGCCGAGCAACACGACGGACAATGGCGCATTCTGCTGGGCGACGCTCAGTATAGCTTCAGCGCCGAACGCGGCATCTGGGGCTGGCTGCACATCGACCCGGCAACGCTGGCCTGCGATCAATCCCCGTTAGCCGCCGACCAAACGCTGCGCCAACTGGCTCAGGTGTTGAAAATGGACGATGCGCAGGTCGCCGAACATCTGGAAGATTTGTACGCCACGCTGCGCGGCGATATGCAGTTGCTGTCCGCCCGTCACGGCATGAGCGCACAGGATTTGATTGCCCTGGATGCTGACGCGCTGCAGTGCCTGTTGGCCGGACACCCCAAGTTTATCTTCAATAAAGGTCGTCGTGGCTGGGGTCTGACGGCACTGCATCAGTACGCGCCCGAATACCAGGGGCAGTTCCGACTGCACTGGGTCGCGGCCAAACGCGGCAGCTTTGTCTGGTGCGCCGACGAAGAATATTCACTGGATAACCTGCTTAACAGCGCGATGGACAGTGCCGAACGCCAACGCTTCGACCGCCGCTGGCGCGAGCTGAAACTGACCCATGACTGGATCCCGGTGCCGCTCCACCCCTGGCAGTGGCAGCAAAAGATCGCTTTGCACTTCCTGCCGCAGTTGGCCGAAGGGGATCTGATGGAACTGGGTGAATTCGGCGACAGCTATCTGGCGCAGCAATCGTTGCGCACGCTGACCAACATCAGCCGCCGCTCCGCTTTCGACATCAAGCTACCGCTGACCATTTACAACACCTCGTGTTATCGCGGCATTCCCGGCAAGTACATCAGCGCCGGGCCGGCCGCTTCCCGTTGGCTGCAGCAGATTTTTACCGAGGACGATACGCTGAGCGCCAGCGGTGCCGAGATCCTCGGCGAGCCGGCGGCAGGCTATATGACCCATCCGACCTACGCCTCTTTGGCCAAAGCGCCTTACCGCTACCAGGAAATGCTGGGGGTGATCTGGCGTGAGAACCCCTCTTGCTACCTGCAGGAAGACGAACAAGCCATCTTGATGGCGACGCTGATGGAAACCGACAACCACGGCCAGCCGCTGATTGCCGCCTATATCGCGCGTTCCGGCTTGAGCGCTGAAGCCTGGCTGCAACAGATGTTCAGCGTGGTGGTGGTGCCGATGTACCACCTGATGTGCCGCTATGGCGTAGCGCTGATCGCCCATGGGCAAAACATCACGCTGGTGATGAAAGATCATGTGCCGCAGCGCGTACTGTTGAAAGACTTCCAGGGCGATATGCGCCTGGTGGATCAGGACTTCCCCGAAGCGGCATCGCTGCCGAAAGTGGTGAGAGACGTCACCGTGCGGCTGCCCGCTGACTATTTGATCCATGATTTGCAAACCGGGCATTTCGTCACCGTGCTGCGCTTTATCTCGCCGCTGATGAAGGCCTGTGGGGTCAGTGAGCCTCGCTTCTATCAACTGCTGGCACAGGTGCTGAAAGGCTATATGGCACAGCATCCGGACATGGCGGAACGCTTTGCGTTGTTTGATCTTTTCAAGCCACAAATTATTCGCGTGGTGCTCAACCCGGTAAAACTCACCTACTCAGAGCAGGATGGCGGCAGTCGCATGTTGCCAAACTATCTGCAGGATCTGGATAACCCTCTCTACTTGGTCACCAAGGAGTTTGCCCAATGAATCAGCCCCTGGATTTCATCGGCATTGGTATCGGCCCGTTCAACCTCAGCATTGCCGCACTCGGCAGTGAAGTTGCCGGTTTTAACAGTAAATTCCTCGAACGCAAGCCGCACTTTTCCTGGCATCCCGGCATGATGGTGCCGGATTGCCATATGCAGACCAGCTTCCTGAAAGATCTGGTCAGCGCGGTATCGCCAACCAATCCCTACAGCTTTCTTAACTACCTGGTGAAAAGGAAGAAATTTTATCGATTCCTGACCACCGAACTGCGTACGGTATCGCGCGAAGAGTTCGCCGACTACCTCGACTGGGCCGCCAACGGGCTGAAGTCACTGGAGTTCAGTCAGGATATTCAGAGCGTGGATTTTGACGACCAGCAGCGCCAATTCGTCGTCACGACCCAGCGTGCGACTTACCGGGCGCGCCACGTCTGCCTGGGCATCGGCAAACGCATCAAACTGCCGGACTGCGTTACCGAGCAAAACGATCGCTGCTTCCATGCCAGCGAGATGACGATGCGCAACCCGAACCTGGCCGGAAAACGCGTCACCATCGTCGGTGGCGGCCAGAGCGGTGCGGACCTGTTCCTGAACATTTTCCGCGCCGAATGGGGGCAGCCTGCGCAACTGAATTGGATTTCGCGTCGCAATAACTATAACGCGCTGGATGAAGCCGCCTTCGCCAACGAGTACTTCACGCCGGACTACGTTGACAGCTTCTATGGCCTGAACGACGGTGCCAAGCAGCGCATGCTGACCGAGCAGAAGATGACCTCTGACGGCATCACCAGCGATTCGCTGCTGGCTATTTACCGCGCGATGTATCACCAGTTTGAAGTGTTGCGCGAAAAGCCCTGGGCGCACCTGCTGCCAAGCCGCTCGCTGGCGGCAATCCAGGCCGCAGGCGATGGCTGGCAGTTGGTTACCCATCACCATCTTGATCAGGGTAAAGAAACCTTCGACACCGACGTGGTGATTTTCGCCACCGGCTATCAGCAGGATCGCCCGGCGTTCCTCGAACCGCTGGCTGACCGCCTGCTGACCACCGCCGATGACCAGTTCCGCGTAGCCCCCGACTTCAGCCTGGAGTGGGAGGGCCCCAAGGAAAACTGCCTGTTTGCCGTTAATGCCGGCATGCACAGCCACGGCATCGCCGAGCCCCAGCTCAGCCTGATGGCCTGGCGTTCCGCACGCATTCTCAACCGGGCTTTAGGACGCGACCAGTTCGATTTAACGTCCACCCCGGCTGTGATCCAATGGCGTAGTCGGCAGCCGGGTATCCCCTCCCGCGCCGAGCACGTCATGCTCAATTACACCGAGTTTTAACTACACACCAATATGGGACACACTGGAAAATAACGATGAAACGCAAACACCTCTGGGTATTAAACCCTTGCCTGCTGGCGATGCTCGCCCCTACGGCCTGGGCAGAAGAACAAAAAAGCGAAGAGCAAATGGTGGTTTCCGCCAGCCGTACGCACCGTACAGTGGCAGAAATGGCGCAGACCACCTGGGTGATTGAGAGCCAGGAAATTGAGCAGCAAGTCCAGGGCGGCAAAGAGATCAAGGACATGCTGGCGCAGTTGATCCCGGGCATGGACGTCAGCGGTCAGGGGCGTACCAACTACGGCATGAACCTGCGCGGCCGTTCAATGATGGTGATGATCGACGGCGTACGTTTGAACTCATCGCGCAGCGACAGCCGCCAGCTGGATTCGATCGATCCTTTTAATATCGATCACATTGAAGTGATCTCCGGTGCTACCTCGCTGTACGGCGGCGGCAGCACCGGCGGCCTGATCAACATCGTCACCAAAAAAGGCCAGAAAGAGCAGCAGGTTGAACTGCAGATCGGCGGTAAAACCGGCTTTGGCGGCCATAACGACCACGACGAGAACGTGGCGGCAGCGGTCAGCGGCGGCAACGACAACGCCTCGGGCCGGTTGTCGGTTTCCTATCAGCGCTACGGTGGCTGGTACGACGGCAAGGGCAACGAAGTCCTGATTGATAATACTCAGACCGGCCTGCAGTACTCCGATCGCCTCGACGTGATGGGCACCGGCACCATCAATATCGATGACCACCAGCAGTTGCAGCTGACCACTCAGTATTACAAAAGTCAGTCCGATGGCGACCACGGCCTGTTCCTGGGGGAAAATTTCGCTGCGGTGACCGGCAGCGCCAAGGCATCCAACAGCGGTAACCTTAATTCGGATCGCATTCCGGGGACCGAACGCCACCTGATCAACCTGCAGTACTCCAACACCGACTTCCTCGGTCAGGATCTGGTGGCGCAGGTCTACTATCGCGATGAGTCGCTGACCTTCTACCCGTTCCCGACGCTGGCAGGTAAAGCCCCGAATTATTACGTCAGCAGCATCGGCGCCTCCCAGCAGAAGACCGACTTTTACGGCGGCAAACTGACGCTGAACAGCAAACCGATCGATGCCCTGACGTTAACCTACGGCATCGACGCCGAGCATGAGACGTTCAACTCCAACCAGCAGTTCTTCGATCTGGCGAAAGCACAGCAGTCTGGCGGTATGGATCTGCAAAACGCGTATAACACCGGCCGCTACCCGGGCTACAGCACCACCAACCTGGCGTCCTTCCTGCAGGCCAGCTACGACATCAACCCTATCTTCACCCTGAGCGGCGGCGTGCGCTACCAGTACACCGAAAACAAGATTGATGACTTCGTTGGCTACAACCAGCAGCAGGCTATCGCTACCGGCGCCGCCACCTCGGCTGATGCCATCCCTGGCGGGAAAACGGACTACAACAACGCCCTGTTCAACGCCGGTCTGTTGGCTCACCTGACCGAACGCCAGCAAACCTGGATCAACTTCTCACAGGGTTACGAGATCCCGGATCCGGGCAAATATTACGGCAACGGTACCTATGCGCTGAACAACGGCCACTACCAGTTGAACAAAAGCGTCAACGTTGGCGACTCCAAGCTGGAAGGTATCAAGGTTAACTCCTACGAGCTTGGCTGGCGTTACACCGGCGATAACCTGCGTACGCAGATTGCCGGCTACTACTCCCTGTCCGATAAGAGTATTTCGATCAACAAAACCGACATGACCATTAACGTCAACTCGGACAAACGCCGCATTTACGGGATGGAAGGCGCGGTCGATTACTTCTTCGAAGACAGCGACTGGAGCGCGGGCACCAACTTCAACTTCATTCGTTCCGAGACCAAGGTTAACGGCGAATGGAAAAAGCTGGTGGTGGATACCGCAAGCCCATCCAAAGTGACCGCCTACGTCGGCTGGGCACCGGGTGACTGGAACCTGCGCCTGCAGTCACAGCAGACTTTCGACGTATCGGATGACGGCGATTACACCAAGGCCGGCTCGACCCAGGGGCGTAAAATTGATGGCTACAACACCATCGATTTCCTCGGCAGCTACGCGTTGCCGGTGGGTAAACTCAGCTTCAGCGTAGAAAACCTGCTGGACAAGGAATACACCACCGTTTGGGGCCAGCGCGCGCCAATCCTCTATAGCCCAACCTACGGCTCACCCGAGCTTTACAGCTATAAAGGCCGTGGCCGCACCTTTGGTCTGAACTACTCCGTACTGTTCTGATCCATGACCGAGCGCAATCCTGTGCTCAAACATAACGAAAAGGGCCACATCGGCCCTTTTTTACTTCTTAAACGGATGCTGTGCCAGCCAGTGGTCAGCAATATCCTGGCGTCGGCACACCCAGACCCGGTCATATTGCTCGATATAGTCCAGGAAACGCTGCAGCGCGCGAAACTTGCCCGGACGGCCCAATAAACGGCAATGCATGCCGATCGACAGCATCTTCGGCGACTCCTCACCTTCGGCATACAGCACGTCAAAACTGTCTTTCAGATAGGTAAAGAACTGCTCGCCGGTGTTAAAGCCTTGCGGCGAGGCGAAGCGCATATCGTTGGACTCGAGGGTATAGGGCACGATCAGGTGCGGCTTGGTTTCGCCATTGGTACACTGCACCTCGGTCCAGAACGGCAAGTCATCGCCGTAATAGTCGCTGTCGTACTGCAGGCCCCCGTGCTCTACCACCAGCCTGCGGGTATTAGGACTGTCGCGGCCGGTATACCAACCAAGCGGTGCCTGGCCGAACAGATCCCGCAATACCGTCATCGCCTGCTGCATATGCTGCCGTTCGGTCTTTTCGTCCATCTGCTGATAGTGGATCCAGCGCCAGCCGTGGCTGACCACATCGTAGCCGGCATTTTTAATCGCTTCGACCACCTGCGGGTTGCGCACCAGTGCCATCGCCACGCCAAAGACCGTCAATGGCAGGCCTCGGCGCTGAAACTCATCATGGATCCGCCAGAACCCGGCGCGTGAACCATATTCGTAAAGGGAATCCATCGACATATGCCGTTCTGGATAGCTGGCCGCGCCGATGATATCAGAGAGAAACTGTTCGGAACCGGCATCGCCATGCAGCACGTTGTTTTCAGCCCCTTCCTCATAATTGAGGACAAACTGCACCGCGATGCGCGCCTGACCAGGCCAACGAGCATGCGGCGGACGACCGGCGTAGCCGATCAAATCACGGGGATAATCTTTATTGAACGCGAAATCACTCATCGTTGTATCCCTTTACCGATCACCCGTTAAAATGACTGAACATGCCGGACAAAGGTTTTGCCCGCGGAAAATCCAGATCGCCGTGCTTGCTGGTGCTCAGACCGAGCGCGCTTAGCGACTCGATCATTTTTACCGCGGCGCTGACGCCATCGATCACCGGGATCCCCAATTCCAGCGTCAATTCTCGCGCCAAATCGGCCATGCCGCCGCAGCCAAGCACAATCGCGCCGCTGCCATCCTGTTGCTTAGCCCGGATGCACTGCTCACGCACTTTTTGCTGAGCCCGACCGCTGCCGTCCTCCAGCGCCAGCACCGGCAGATCAATCGCATGCAGCGCCGCACAGTGCCGCTCAAAACCGTATTGATGCAGTAAATGCCTTGCAATCACCAACGTGCGCGGCAGCGTGGTAACAATGGAAAAACGCGTCGCCACCAGCGTTGCCATGTGCATTGCCGCCTCGGCGATGCCGACCACAGGTTTGTCGGCCAGCTCACGCGCGGCCAGCAAGCCCGGATCGCCAAAGCAAGCAATGACATGACCACTCACGCCCGCTTCCCGACCGGCTTTCACCTGCTGCAAGACGCCAATGGCAGCAATGGCTTCGTCAAAATGCCCCTCTATCGAGGGTGCCCCTTCTTGCGGGCAGACCGCCAGGATCTCGGTGCCCGGTGCAGCCACCGCTCGCGCCGCAGCGGCGATGGTTTCGGTCATTGCCTGGCTGGTATTCGGATTGATGACCTGAATAATGCAGCGAGTTGTCATAGCGTCTCCCGCAGGTCGGCTTCGGCAAAAATATGGGCGAAATCCGGCGTTTCATTCGCGTCGTGGTTAAACCGTAAATTCGCCACAATATCGTCAAAATGGCGGACCATGTGATCTGCCAGCGCCGCGCTGTCTTTCCGCCTCAACAGCGCCAGCAAATCGCTGTGATCGTGGCAGCGACACCCCTGCTGCCAGGGTGAACCATAAACGGCGATCGCCAGCGACGATCGCAAAGTGAGCTGTGACACCATTTCAGTCAGCACCTGATTGCCGGCGATGGCCTGCAATTGAACGTGAAACGCGGCGGACAGACGGATCGCCGCAGCGCCGTCCTGATCGCGGTGCGCCTGCTGTTCCTGCGCCACGATCTCCTCCATCGCCAGCAGATGATTTTCGTCGCAGTGGGCAAGCACCTGCGGCAGGTTGGTACATTCCAGCATCTTGCGCGTCTGGAATACCTGGGTTGCCTCGTCTTGTCCGGGCGTAGCGACCTGTGCACCACGTTTGGGCAGTTGGGTCACCAATTGCACTGCGGCAAGGCGCTGCAGCACCCGCCGGATCCCGGTTCGGCTTACGCCGAAGGTCTCGGCCAAGGCTTCTTCCGGCAATTTGCTGCCGGGCAGCAGCCGATGTTCGACAATGGCTTTCAGCAACGAGTTGTAAATATGATCGTCTTTATCTTCAATGAAATAAGTGGCCTGTTGCCCATGCCACGCGGCGTTGGTACCGATCGTCGTGCCGACCATTTTTCTGCTCCCCGTCCCCTTGAATAGTCAAATCGTATACAAGATAAAGATATTTTGTATACAAAAAAGAACAGTCTGGCCTGGATCCTGCAAAAGCCCTCTCAGCAACCTTTGCCAAAAAACAGATCACAACATCCGGGTGACGTTCTTGAGAGGAGCACGATTTATGCCAAACCCTAATGAAAACTACAGTCCCAAACTGTGCAACGACGATCTGGCACCTACGCGTGACCAGAACTGGAGCTGGTACAACATTTTTTCTTTCTGGATGTCCGATGTACACAGCATGGGCGGCTATGTGGTGGCCGCCAGCTTCTTCGCCCTAGGCCTGTCGAGCTGGCAGGTCCTGATTTGTCTGCTGGTGGGGATTTGCATCGTGCAGTTTTGCGCTAACCTGGTGGCCAAGCCCAGCCAGCTCGGCGGCGTGCCCTACGCCGTATTAAGCCGCCAGGCGTTTGGCGTGTTCGGCGCCAATATCCCGGCGGTGATCCGCGGCATGATCGCCTTCGCCTGGTATGGCATTCAAACCTATCTGGCCTCCAACGCGCTGATGCTCACACTGCTGAAATTCTTCCCGTCGCTGGAGCCGATGACCCAACCGCATTTCCTTGGGCTGTCGCAGCTTGGCTGGGTTTGTTACATCACAATGTGGCTACTGCAGGCGATGGTGTTTTGGCACGGTATGCAGGCGATTAAGCGTTTTATCGATATCGCCGGGCCGGCAGTTTACATAGTGATGTTCGCACTGGCCGGCTGGATTGTTTACCGCGTCGGTTTCTCTAATCTCTCCCTGACCCTGGCAAGCAAAAACCTGAGTGCCGGCGAGCAAGGCTGGCTGATGCTGACCGCCACCGCGCTGGTGGTCTCTTATTTCTCCGGCCCGCTGCTTAACTTCGGCGACTTTACCCGCTACGGCAAAAGTTTTGCCGAGGTACAGCGCGGCAATCGCTGGGGTTTGCCGTTCAACTACCTGTTGTTTTCTTTGGTAACCGTGGTGATCGTTTCCGGCACCCTTCCGCTGTTCGGACAGCTGATTACCGATCCGATCGAAACCGTCACCCGCCTCGATAGCGATATCGCCGTAGCCCTCGGGCTGCTGACGATGATCGTCGCCACTATCGGCATCAATATCGTGGCCAACTTTGTCTCGCCGGCCTTTGATTTCTCTAACTGTTCACCGCAGAAGATCAGCTTCCGTACCGGCGGGATGATTGCCGCCGTCGGCTCGTTCCTGTTGACCCCCTGGAACCTGTTCCAGTCACCCGAGCTGATTCACTACACGCTGGACGTGTTGGCAGCCTTTATCGGCCCGTTGTTCGGTATTCTGTTGGTGGATTTCTACATTATCAAGCGCGGCGAACTGCACGTCGATGACCTGTACAATGCCACGCCGGACGGCCGTTACTGGTATAAAAACGGCTTCAATCCGAATGCGATTTGGGCGCTGGTGCCTTCAGTGATTATCGGCTTGGCAATCAGCTTCACGCCGAGTCTGCATCAGGTGGCTAACTTCAGTTGGTTTATCGGGGCAGCACTGGGTGGGGGATGTTATCGGATCATTGCTCGCCGGGAGTGGGCAGCCAATCAGGCGGTGACCTTCGCCAAAACGCAATTGAGCAAAGATTAAAAACAACGAAGCCCTGAGTTATTGCTAACTCAGGGCTTCTGAATGTTGGCGGAACGGACGGGGCTCGAACCCGCGACCCCCTGCGTGACAGGCAGGTATTCTAACCAACTGAACTACCGCTCCGCGCCGTTCTTCTCTTGCGAGAGG
The DNA here is from genome assembly GCF_014164835.1 of Serratia sp. OS31. NCBI lineage: Bacteria > Pseudomonadati > Pseudomonadota > Gammaproteobacteria > Enterobacterales > Yersiniaceae > Serratia > Serratia sp. OS31. The sequence goes on from NZ_JACJFQ010000030.1 coordinate 68,349, forward strand.
AACGAGGCGCATATTACGGTTGAGGCACTATGTCGTCAATGCCTTTTTCTTACCAAATGAACCGTTTGCACAGTTTTTCAGCTAACGGAACGCAAAGGGGATAAAGCCCGGATTATTTACGTCGAAAATACCGTTATTCCGCTTCCGTGCGCCACAGGCAACTGCCGCCCTTTTTCGCGACCAAATCCAGACGCGCCTCATGGGCCATCACTTCTTCATCGCTGGCGTAGACCACTTTCATGGCCGTTGCCGGACGCACAATGCGCTGAATGTCCTGCGTCGAATTGTTGTTTTGCGTATCGCCTTCCATCTGGAAGGCCATCGACGTCTGACCGCCGGTCATCGCCAGATAGACTTCCGCCAGGATTTCGGCATCGAGCAATGCGCCGTGCAGCGTACGCTTGCTGTTGTCTATCTCATAACGACTGCACAGGGCGTCGAGGTTATTGCGCTTGCCCGGGAACAAGCGACGCGCCATTAACAGGCTGTCGGTGATGGTGCAGAAGGTATCGGTCTTCGGAATCCCCTGCTGCAGCATGCGGAATTCGTGATCCATAAAGCCGATGTCGAACGCCGCGTTATGGATAACTAACTCACCGCCGCGGATAAAGTCGATAAACTCATCGGCAATTTGGTCGAACGTGGGTTTATCCGCCAGGAACTCGTCGCTGATGCCGTGAACCCCATAGGCTTCTGGATCCACCAGCCGGTCCGGCTTGATGTAGACATGGTAGTGACGGCCGGTCGGACGACGGTTAATGACTTCGACCGCACCAATTTCAATGATGCGATGACCTTCGTAATGCACCCCGAGCTTGTTCATACCGGTGGTTTCGGTATCGAGGACAATCTGTCTGGTGGTTGTAGTGATCATATTGCAGTGCTCACAGCGTTCGTTTATGTCAGACTTGGCTTTTATAAAACTGATAGGAAGAGTCTACCAGAGATGCTTAAACAGGTAGAAATTTTCACCGACGGCTCCTGCCTTGGCAACCCGGGCCCCGGTGGTTACGGCGCCATACTGCGCTATAAGCAGACGGAAAAAACCTTCAGCGCGGGCTTCCGCCTGACCACCAACAATCGCATGGAGATGATGGCGGCGATTGTCGCATTGGAAGCGCTGACCACGCCTTGCGAAGTGATCCTCAGCACCGACAGCCAATATGTGCGTCAGGGCATTACCAGTTGGATCCATAACTGGAAAAAGCGTGGCTGGAAGACCGCCGACAAAAAGCCGGTCAAAAATGTCGATCTTTGGCAGCGTCTGGATCTGGCCATTCAGCGCCACACTGTTAAATGGGAATGGGTCAAGGGCCACGCCGGCCATCCGGAAAACGAACGCTGCGACGTGCTGGCACGCGATGCGGCCGGCAATCCAACGCAGGAAGACGTGGGTTACAAACCGGAAAACTAAGGCTGCTTGCGATAACTCTTGGTCGCGCCGACGGCGCGGCTGAGAGAAGGCTTTCGCGCCCCGAGCTTCATCGGCGTTGGCGTCAACGGCAAAGTGCGCTTACGTGCCACAATCACGCTCATACACCCCAGCGCCGGTAAATGGGTGCACAAAAACTTCCCGCCTTTACGCTGCCACGGCAGCACGTGAAAACGCGACTGATGCAACACCTCATAATTCAGCAGGCTCAGCCAGTCCAGCAGACGCATTTGAGTAAACATCCGGCTGACGTAAGGCTGGCGGCGGCGTAACCCTGGCACCAGTTTCCCCAACCCCAACAGACTGAACGGGTTGAAGCTGCTGATCACCAGCCACCCGTCGTCGATCAACACGCGATCGACTTCACGCAGCATGCGGTGCGGATCGTCAGCATAGGATAGCGTGTGTGCCAGCAAACAGGCATCCACCGACTTAGCGGCGAAGGGCAGTTGGTAAGCATCTGCGACGACCTGCAGGTTGTCGCCTTCCAGACTGACGTTGACCTGGTGGGAAATGGCGCATTTATCCGTTGCCAGACTGGCGCTGAGATTACCGATTTTAAGCAGGTGGAAACCAAACAGCTTCGACCACCAGGGTTGCAACTGCCGCTCAAGCGCCTCACGATAGTATTCCCCCCATGGCAACTCGGCCCAAGACTGTGGGCTGGTGAGCTTTTGTAGAGTATGGGCTGGTTTCATGATTTATTATCTTCTTTCAAGCCGTTGCCAACGAGAGGTCCAAGATGAATCTTATCAGCATTCCCGCCTTCCAGGACAATTACATTTGGTTGTTAGATAACCAGCAGGGGCACGGCATCATCGTCGATCCCGGTGAGGCGCAGCCGGTGTTGGATACGCTGGAACGCCTGAATTTGACTCCTGACGCGATTCTGTTGACCCACCATCATCACGATCACGTCGGTGGCGTAGCGCAAATTGTGGCGCGCTATCCCGGGCTGAAGGTCTATGGACCGCAGGAAACTGCCGACAAAGGCGCTAACCGCATCGTTCATGACGGAGAAACCCTCGAGATCAATGGCCAAAAATTCGCCGTAATCGCGGTTCCCGGACATACGTTGGGCCATATTGCATTCTATAGCGCACCTTATCTGTTCTGCGGAGACACTATTTTCTCTGGCGGCTGCGGCAGGTTGTTTGAAGGGACTGCCGAGCAAATGTACGACTCATTTCAACAACTCGCGCAACTTCCCGATAACACCTTAATTTGTTGCGCGCATGAATATACACTTTCAAATCTTAAGTTTGCGCGGGCTATTTTGCCGAAAGATCGAGAAATTGAAACATATCAGCAACAAGTTGAAGCGTTACGGGCAAAAAGCCTGCCTAGCGTTCCCACCCAGCTACAATTAGAGCGTAAAATTAACCTATTTTTACGCTGTCATGACACTGATTTACAAAGGAAATTAGGCTTCAACACGCCACCACGGCACCTTCATTCGGTTTTTTCCGAATTACGCCTGCGAAAAGACAACTTCTGAGCTTTTAGTTGTGTTATTTGACGAAGCAAAGTATGATTGCTCGTCTTTTAAGCAACTATATTGACACACACATGAAGGCTAAAGCGATATTTCTCGCCTCAGTCTTGCTAGTGGGGTGCCAGTCGTCCAGGCAGGACGCACCGGCCCCAGAACAGCATGCACAGAGTTTGTCTTCGGCAGGTCAAGAGAGTGAAGCAGGAGAGTACACAGCGAATGGTCGAGCGAGCTCGGCGCGGTGGCTAGATAACAATAGTGGTGCCGCGCAACAGAACCTGTGGAACTTCATTAGCGACGAGCTGAAGATGGAGGTTCCGGAAAATTCCCGGATCCGTGATCAAAAAAGAAAGTACCTAAAAAGTAAGAGCTATCTCCACGATGTAACATTACGGGCAGAGCCGTACATGTACTGGATAGTCGGGCAGATTAAGAAACGCAATATGCCGATGGAACTGGTACTGCTACCCATAGTGGAGAGCGCTTTTGACCCACACGCCACGTCAAGTGCCAACGCCGCAGGGCTATGGCAAATCGTGCCGCAAACGGGTCGCAATTATGGTTTGAAAAACAACCAGTGGTATGACGGGCGACGCGATGTCGTCGCCTCGACGACTGCTGCGCTTGATATGATGCAGTATTTGAACCGCATGTTTAACGGTGACTGGTTACTGACCGTTGCCGCTTATAACAGTGGTGAAGGCCGTGTCATGCAGGCGGTTAAGGCGAATAAACGCCAGGGTAAGCCAACCAATTTCTGGGCATTGTCGCTTCCGCGTGAAACGTCAATTTATGTTCCGAAAATGCTGGCGCTGAGCGACATCATTAAAAACAGCAAGAAGTACGGTATCAATCTTCCGAAGACTGATAATACCCGTGCACTGGCGCGTATTGATGTTGGGCAGCAAATACAGCTAACTCAGGCGGCTGAGATGGCTGGGCTTTCAATCACCAAGATGAAAGCTTATAACCCGGGCTACAAAAAAGGCGTTACGGCACCCAACGGGCCCCATTACATTATGGTTCCCAAAGGTCATGCCGATCAGCTGAAAGACTCGTTGGCCGATGGCCAGATCGCAGTGACTCAGCCAACCACTCAGTTGGCGAAGAACAGCGGTTTGACAGGCGGTAGCTCGTATAAGGTTCGCTCCGGCGACACCGTATCGGGCATTGCCAAGCGGTTGAATATTAAGTCCAGCGATTTGCAGAGTTGGAACAACTTACGTGCCAAGAGCACCTTAAAAGTTGGGCAAACCCTGCAAGTGGCCAGCAACACCGGCAGTAACAGCAGTATCACCTATCAGGTTCGCAAAGGTGATTCGCTGGCCAGTATTGCACGTCGTCACGGCGTCGATATTAACGACGTGATGCGTTGGAACTCAACGCTAGCCAAGGCTAACAATCTGCAACCGGGTCTGAAATTGACTCTGTTTGTCAGTGACAAGTCATCGCCGGATACCTAAATTTTCGGCACAAAAAAAGCACCCTTCGGGGTAATGCCGGTCACTTAAGGTGACCGGCATTGTTTTTTATAGGATATTTTCGTTTCAATGATTTCAGTTCCCGGGGATACCTGCGCTCCCTTCGACCTGGTAGCACCAA
>NZ_JACJFQ010000031.1:0-64182 GCF_014164835.1 Serratia sp. OS31
CCCACGGAAAAGTATCCTTTGTTTGACCGGCCATATGTAATTCGGAACTAAGGCAAAAAGCATAATCTTCTCCAAAATGTAAGTCAGATAAAACTAATATTTTATTCTTTTTGATACTTTTTCTTTGGAATTTATTTTGCTTTTTGGGAGTCTCATGGCTACTTATTAGATAAGTAGGGTTTCCATTCTCTGCAAATTGAGAATCAAAATCAATTGAATATGAGTCAACTAGTTCTATTTTTGTGAATACAAACCACATATATACTTTTTGAACATTACTTCTATAGTATGAGGGAACTTGATGTAGTTGAGTATCATCTGGTGGAGTATCCCATACCCTAGATAAAGTAGCTTTATATAGCTTATTAAGATCCCTGTTAATTAAATAAACATATTCTTTGTTATACTGCGAAACAAATTCTATTTCCTGAGATGTTAAAGTCTCAGTATCTTTTTTCCACCAACCCCAGCGAACCGCACCTAAATTTTCAATAATTGACTGATGGGCAGGTATAGTGCTAATTGTTTCCTCTGGGTCTCTAAATCGTAATACTAACAGTTTTGAATCCATTTTTTCATCCGTTTGTATGGTGGTTTAGGTATGTCCCATGAAGATAGTTCAGGGAATTCATCGGTGAGATATCTCGTATTGCCAGTGGCTATTAGCTCGTCAAAGCAATCTATTAACTTTGTAGGGTTGCCTATTGCAGCAACTTCATTTTCTGAGCTCCATAATTCAATGTTTTCTCGCCCTAATGCTCTTTGACTAACTGAAGGCCAGATCCAACCATTAGCATGATCAATTTTTTTTATTTTATATAGCTCATGCTTATGAATGGTATCTTTGATTGCAATTTGATAATTGTTTAATATATAACGATGCCATTTATCTCCCATTGATTTATATTCTAAAAGAGTAGGTGTTGATTTTATTTTTATTAGGACTAAATCACCAAATCTAGAGGGGGAGGGAATTGATTTTTTGTATGTGTTTTTTTCAAACTCAGGGATTTCATAGGATAATATATTTTCATGAGTTGTTATATCCCCCCAAGTATTTATCCATGAGTAAAGTTCGTCCTTTTCTTTTTTTGCTAAAGGTCTTGTGCTATCAGGCCAAATTGACAATATAATTATCGCATGTCTCCCAGCAGAATTTGCAGCCCATGAAAGCCATCTGTAGTAAACGTCTAGATACCATGGGGGATCCATTACTACATTTGCAAAATCACCTATAAAGGCTGGAGAATTATTAACATCAATGTGTAAATGATGCTTTGCAATCTGAATTGGATGCCAGTCTACTAAGGTGACATTACGATTTTCATCATCAAGTTTCGAGGCTACTGTAGGAACACCTATTGCCAAAGTAGGATCTTTATTGCACAAGCTAGCTATATAATCAGCTGTCTCATTGGTAAATCTCCAGTCGTAATCTAGTGGATGTGGGTCTGGTCTCTCCATAAATCTCGATTATCCTCAAGTAATTCCATGGTAAAAAGATTCTACTAGAAACTAGTCACAGTGTTCACTTGATTTTTAAATTTTTAACTTTCAATGCATTAGGCTGTGATGGGTCTGTGACCTGCTCCCTGTTGATTAATACACAGCGATGTTAGTAATGTCTTCCCTGCCTCTATGACATCGGCATTAAACTCAGCTTCATTCATGGCTGTACTTGCGATAGAACGCAATCCATGAGCAACAAGCTTACCGCCATAACCGATACGTTTTAGTGCCGCATTGGCCGTTTGACTATTCATTGGTTTACGTGGGTCATTGCGGCTTGGGAATACGTGCTCACGCCTGCCACTGATAGGGTGCATAATTTCCAGTATCTCTAATGCTTGGTTTGACAGTGGAACGATGTGATCACGTTTAGCCTTCATCCGTTCTGCCGGGATACGCCATTCACGGTTTTCAATATCGATCTCAGCCCATGCGGTTGCGGAGGCCTCAGCAGAGCGTATCAGTGTCAGCAACTGCCATTCAAGCAAGCAACGGGTGGGTATCGATAGATTGCTCATCGAGATAGTACGCATCAGTTTAGGCAATTCTTCGGGCCTTATAGTTGGCATATGCTGCTTCTTAGGCCGCTCGAATGCATTACCAATACCAGAAGCCGGATTAGCATCAATCAAGCCAGTGTTGACGGCGTAGATCATGATTTCGTTAATGCGCTGTACCAAACGCCGGACTGTCTCTAATGCGCCACGGGCCTTAATAGGTTCTAACACTTGGATCAGCAAACGCGCTTTGATGTCTTGAACCGGAACATTCTCGATAGATGGCAGTATGTCTTTTTCAAGAGAACGCCAGATGTCTTCAGCATGCTTAGCGCTGACGCTGGCCTGTTTCAATGCGAACCATTGTTTTGCCACATTCAGGAAAATGCTTTCTTGGGCTACCTGCTTTTGTTTCGCCTCTTCTGCTTCTTTGGCCTGTGGGTCAATGCCTCTTGCCAGTATCGCGAGCTTTTCGGCACGTATTTGCCGGGCGTCGGCAAGTTATAGGGCAGGGTAGGCACCGAGGCTAACCATAGTACGTGAGCTGGTGCCGGGGCGAAGGTAGCGTAAGCGCCACAATTTCTTGCCGGTGGTTTTGACTAACGGGAACAAGCCGTCACCGTCATGCAGGGTGAGGTCTTTCTCTATGGCTTTGGCTTTTTGTACTACGGTATGTGAGAGGGGCGTGTAGTCCGCGCCACGCAAGGATTCTTCCATAATCGGTATACGTTTATGGCATACATTTTAACGTATACCTAAACGTATACCAATAAATCCCGGATTTAGCTGGATGTTCTCGGACTACTACAGACACAAAAAAGCCCGCAAACCTAGGTGGTATGCGGGCCTTCCGTACTTCTCCGGACTTATCTGGTAATACCCGGATCATCATTTGGGCTGGGGGAATCTGAATGAATTGATTATCTTGTTGTATTAATTAGTAAAATTTGAGTTCAGATTTGTTGCGTGTACCTAAGCGTGTACCAATGCAGAAAAGTGACACTGATTTAGAGGGCGATTCTAGAATCAGGTATCATCAATTAGCGCCTTTTTTCCCATGCTTGTTTGATGAGCTGCACATCAGGTTTGAAGCGCGACATGTGGCGGATACCTACCACAGGCACATTGAATTGCTTAAACCGTGCTGTAAAGCAGAGCGTAGAGTAGTAGCGGTTTCGGCTTATGTACTCGGGTTCATCGCCATCGCCGAATGTTTTTAATAGCAAGCGCGCTGCTGAGTGAGAGTTCATTCCGTTACTGTAAGCAATAATTAGCTCAGGCTTGCAGAGGGGGACGGTAATATCTTTAAAGAAATCCATCGATTTTTCAATCAGGCGCTCCAAACTGCCAATCACGCTCTCTTGAGCACTTTTTTTGAGCGACAGGGCATCTTTAGAGCACATGAGTAATGCGTTAGTGTAGACGGTATCTTGCCAGCTAAAACCTAGCTGCTCGGGGACTGATTGCAGGCGATTTGCCAAATGTTTGATACCCCATTCACCTTTAGTACCGGCCTGAACATTAGAGAAATAAGGTGAATTAAAGCCGTTTATCACTGCTTCAGCATTTGTAAAACCGTCATCTGCAGATGAACCGTTGAATCCGACCATGATTAAGCGTTTTCTTGCTGGCTGGGCGGCCAGTAATTCGAAGGAGCAGTCATAAGGGCGGCCGGGGAGCTTGCTTAAACCATGGCGCTCTAATCCTTCCATAATTACTTTCTTGGTCGTTTCCATCTTAGCGGTTATCCCTTAAATGAGTCTGTTTTTAGCTCTGCCCCATGATAGATCCAATCCGTCATCTCGCTCAGAAAAAAAGATTTATAGAAAAACTAGTCACACTGTTCACTTTTGATTTTAATTGTTTAAAAACAACAGATTAATCGGTGACTAGTCGGTGATGAGTTTGCTCTGACTGGTCACTCACAGTGAACAGTCAGACCCCAAAATGCAAAATACCGGCCTGAACCGGTGATTTATTGCGCTGTGGGTGAATGGCAGGGCGAGATTTTAAGCAGAGAAAAGGCCTGCAATGCAGGCCTGAGTAGTCACCACTACAGGGGTCCCCGGTGTTGGGTGTATGCGGTTTGTACAGGGGAACTATAAGTGCCCTCACACAACAGCGTCCAATGGGTTCGGCAGATCAATAAAAGCCTATTGATCGGCAGAAACGATCGTGATGCCATTCGCTCAGCGCATTTCACACTTGGGGAGCCAGTCGGCTTCACAGTCTTCGCTCAATATCAGGTTGGTCTGCATCCCCTGATTGGTCTTGCGTTTCAATAGCGCTATTTCGTACTCAACCAGAGTTTGCGGTACGGCACGCCCGAACGCGGTCAGATTCAATGGGTACTTGTGCCCTCGCGCTTCCATGTAAGAGAGGTAAGCGTGATACAGGTATTTGCGCGGGTTCGCCGGGGTAATGTTGGCATTGCCGATATAGAGGCCGTCAGGCGCATTGACTGCCAGCAGGTAGCCACAAAAATCGACCAGAGGATCGGCACTGCGTTTAATCTCCAGCGCTTCATCGGAGTTCTGTTGCGCTTCCAGCAATACGCGGGCGTCACTGGGCGCGGCAAAACGCTTCATCAGATGGCGTACGATCACCGCCAGTTCACCGGTGATTTTTGCCAGCAACTGCGGGTCACGCTCGTTGGCCGGTATCACCTCCGGGAACGGCAGGATCACCCGGCGACGGGACACGCCGCCGCTGCGGTCACTGAACTGCATCGGGTTGTTATTCACCGCCAGTATCACCGCCGGAATGTGCGTGGAGTAGGCATCCCGGTATTTCGGGTCGATAGCCACCGCATCGCCGCCGGTGATCGCTTTGATGCCCGCACCGTCACCGCTCCATTTCTCTTGGTCAGGCAGGATAATCAGCGAGAACCCGACCACGGAGGCGCGTTCCCGTGACGATTCCAGCGTATCAATGGTGGCCGAGGTGGTGTTGTCTTTTCCCGCCAGCAAGCTGGCTATCGCGGCCATCACGCTTTTACCGCTGCCACCGGGGCCGGTGACTTCAAGGAACAGTTGCCAGTCATAGCGGTTCGCCAGCACCATAAACAGCGCGGCAAGAATACGTGCCTGCTTGTCGGGTTGCTGCCCCGCTGCGCGTGTCAACCAACGCCAGAAGTGCGGGGCATGGTCGGCCAGATTTTCCCCGGCCTTGGGCGGCGTGTAATCCACGCTGTTGACGGTACGCAGCCAGTGCGTTTTCTGGTGTGCGCTGAATTGCCCGGTGGCGGTATCAAATACCCCGTTACGAAAGCCAATCAGGTGGCGTGCCGGCGTGCCCATTTGCGGCACCATCAGCCTGAGCGTGTCCAGAATGCTGTTGATACCCGCAGCCGAGAACGGGGCGCGGATTTTCTGGAACAGCGCGGCAATTTCGCGGCTGAGTACCCGGTACGGTAACACCTGCCATGCGCCGTTTTCATAGCGGCACAGGTCTTCACCGACCGGTGGCACGGCCAGCAGGTGCTGGTAGTGCTCCGCCAGCAGTTCGGCCTTTTCACTGGCGCTCAGGGCTTTCAGGTCGGCATCGCTGAGCGTATCAAACGGGCTGGCAGGCTTGGGCTGGCTAAAGGCCGCCAACTGCGCAAGCGCGGCCTGCTTGCCTTGCTGCTGGTAAACGTCGTTCCAGTCGCCGGTTTCGGACGGTAACGCCAGTTTGCCGCCGCTCAGTTGCGCGGCCTCGGCGGCGCGGGCCTGCCCGGTGCCGTTCTCGTCATTGTCAGCTGCCAGCAGCAACAGCGCGTCAGGATAGTGGGTGCGTAACTGCTGCGCCATGGCGGGCAGGTTATTGGCGCTGAGCGCAACGCAGACACTTTCCCCGGTCAGTTGATGCACGGTCAGGCCGGTGGCGTAGCCCTCGGTCAGCCAGATAACGGCATTATCTTGCCCGTGAAGGAAATGGCAGGTGTTTTTTACCTGTCCCCCGGCCAACGTGCGTTTGTCGCCTGCGGCATTGATTAACTGGACGTTGACCACCTCCCCGGCGCTGTCGGTCAGGGGGATCAGCAGATCGCCGGGCTGGTAAGTGATACCGCCCACGCGCAGTGACGGCCCCTGTAATGTCAGGGCGTCAGTGTCCGGCCAGCCCTTGGCGGTCAGATAAGCATTCCCAGCCTGTTGTCGGGCGCTGGCAAGCAGTTGTCTGGCCTGCTGCGCTGCATGATGCTGTGCCTGCGCTTTGTCTTGCTGTTCCTGTTCGGGATTGTGCTTCGCCAAGGTGCTGCCCGACGGCTCACCCAATACCCCGGCCACCTTCACGGCGGCCTCTTTGGCGGTCACGGCCAGTGCCTTTTCGACCAGATTCAGGCCATCGCCACCGCCGCACTGGTTGCAAAACCATGTGCCACGGCCCTGCAGGTTATCAAAGCGAAAGCGGTCTTTGCCGCCGCAGACCGGGCAAGGCTGCGCCCGGCCCCCGGCGGTAATATGAATGCCCAGCGCGGGGAGCAAGACCGGCCAGTGGCCGGTCGCTGCACGTGAGGTGTGAGAAACGCTTAATGCGGTCATTGTTTTGCTCCCTCAGTGCACGGTGGTGTTACAGATGACGGCCATCCGGCCACAGCACAGCTCATCCATCATCTTTTGGCCGAGCATTGTCAGGCGTGGCGGCGCCACCAGAATATCCGGCTGCACCATGTCACTGAGCATGGTGCAGGCCATATCCATGCCCACCTCCGCGCCGTGCTGGCGAACAAAGTAGCCCTCAATGTCCATCGCAATCGCCATTTGCAGTTCATACAGCGTGTAGCCGGGGTTCACCCGGTAAAAGGCGCAGGTATCGAGATAGGCATGGGCCAATGCGCGGCGGTAAACGGCGGTACGGACTTCAACGGGTAAACAAGACTGTGGGGTGTTCATGCGGCGGAAGCCTCCATGCTGGCGAGAATGTGGGAATCACAGGTTTTGACGACCTGCCCGAGCTGGTCAGTGAGTACCGCAATGACAGACGCAAAGGCGGCTTTTTGAGCGGTGTCCGGGTGCTGACCGGTCGATTCGAGCGTGTCCAGCATGTCGAGAAACAGCACGCCGGTAGAATGCGCGTGCTGAAGACGCAGGAAGTCAGCATGCGGAATAGGATAGAAGGTTTCACTGTGGAAACGGGCGGCCAGCGTATTCATGCCACCCCCTGCACGGGCAGACGGCCCGCAAACGACAGAATGTAGTCACGCGCCAACAGGCGGCGGGCGCTGTGCTCGGAATCCGCCACGGTGCGCAGCATGCACGGGGTTGCCGTCAGGGCAGTACGGCGAATGGCCGCAAACAGGAAACAGAATTTAGGATGAGTCGGGGTGAGGGTCGTAGCCATGGTGGCAGCCTCCAATAAGTATTGGTTATTGCTACCACCGAAGTTCTCACGCAAGGGTGGTAGCCCAGACGGGGGTGAGAAACCGGCCTTATTGGAAACCGGCCAGCCCGAAGGCTGCCCCGCCTGAGCCACCATTGTTTGACAGCCACAGTAGCATAGAAACCACTGTGCAAAAAATGAGCGCACTAAGGCTACGACATAAAAAAACACGCTCGGCGCGTGTGGTGTCGCCAATAAGTTACACGGGTTCTCACGCCCGGCTGCCGATTGTGCGACAGCAGGGGGACTATAGCGCAGTGCCGGACGCGGGAGCAAGCCGTAAGACGCCCCCGGATGTTCAATCGATCGCATAGTGATCAACAGTCGGTAAGTTGGTCGTGACGAGTATCGGCGGCAGCGTTGGTCAGCGGCACCGGCACGGCACGGAACAGGCGCGGTTCGGCCTGGCTACTGGCCAGGCGGATCACGCCGTGCTTATCGCTGCGGTGTTCCGGTAAGGCAATATCCGGCTGTTTGCGTTGCAACAGGATGGCTTCCGCCACAAACAGTGCGTCGTTGTCGCTCAAGGTAAAGTGCTGGCGACCAAAGGTTAACCGCATCATGCTGTGGCCCCCTGATGACGGTTGGCGATACGTCCAGCCATCCAGCTTTCGACTTCTGATTCGAGCCATGCCACGGTTTTGCCGCCAAGGGATATTTGGGCCGGGAATTGCTTGCGGGTCATCATCTCGTAGACGGTAGAGCGTGAAAGCCCGGTGGTGTACAGCACTTCCGGCAGGCGAATGAAGCGATCGCGTGGCGTGTAATCAACCGGGATGGGTGAGAGTGTGGAAGGGGTCTGTGTGGCAACTGCAAGCATGGAATGCTACCTCGTTTATGCCCGGTGGGATCTCACCGGCGCTATGTGGGTTCGTTTGGTAGCGCCCTATTATGTGAATATTTTCCCGGTTGGCAACAAGGTGTTGTTGTGTGATGAACTAAGGAATTGCACGTAAAAACAAATAATTGCACTAAGTTGCATTAGCCCACGGCTCCTCACCCTTCCTCACTTTTAACTCATAGCTTTCAGCAATCAAAAAGCCATTTATAAATAGGCATGAACATCAAAAATAAATCTAACCATGGCTAGCCAGAGAAAAGACCTTTTTTAGAAAAGTGAACAGTAGTGAACACTCGGTGATGAGTTTTAGATAAACTGTTCACTACTTTATTTGCTGATTTATATACATTTTCTATTAAAGTGAACAGTAGTGAATAGTTTTTATAAGAACTAAAATCTTGTTGGTGGTTTTCTCGTCAGATTTTGGGGCTGTTGTCCTGCGGACAGTCCAACCGGGATGAATGGCGATGTTGTACGGCAGTCAGCAGAATAGCCTCATATTGACTGACACCGGAGATAGCCCCATGAGCACGACTGCATTACCCCAGCACATCAACGACAAGCTGCAAGCCCTGCGTGATGCCCGCGCCGCCCACGACAAAAACTATCAGGCACTGACAGACGTCATTACGGGGATTGCCCGCTGTCATCAACAGAAGAAAGACACGGAAGTGGAAAGTCATGAGGCAGAAAGCCAGTGGCGCGCCCTGTTTCGTAAGCTGCGCGGGGAAATGACCCCGGAACTGCAAGCGCAGCATCACAGCCGGATTTCCAAACGGGAGCTGGCGAAAGAGTTCGACGGTCTGGTTGAAGAAATGGAGCTGGACAAAATGCAGCTTCACCTCAGTTGCGGCAGAACAGCCCCGGAAGTGGTGACGGCGCACGAAGCGGCCCTGAAGGCCTTTGCCGAACATGCGATGGATAAGGCCGTCGATGCCCTCAATGCCGCCATCCTCAGCGCCGAGGTGATTAATGCCTGCGCGTTGGCGAAACAGGCTTACGGCGTGTATTGGCGCGACCCGCAGGAAATGCTTGAAAAACGCCTGCTGGGGGCGCTGAGTGGTCGTGTTACTGCGGCCACAGCGCTACAGAACATTGAACACCCGGTGCTCAATGACATCGGTCTGACTATCCCTACTGAGACGGGAGTGTTGCCAGAACTGAAAAATAGCCCGATGACACGGATGAAGGTTGCGAGGGAGCTGGCGGAAAAACGTCAGCGCTTGCAACAGAAGGGGGCAAAATCATGATGCGTTGCCCACTGTGTACTCATTCGTCTTATACCCGTACCAGCCGTTATGTCACGGAACAGACGAAAGAAGCCTATTATCAGTGCCAAAATATCGTGTGCTCCTGCACATTTAAAACGGTAGAGAGCGTCGATAAGATTTTATGTCAGCCCATTCAAGCGGAAACGGTGACCGGTGATGATTTACCGCCGCCGGAAAAAAGGACATTAAATCGTTACCGCCGTTATAGCCGAAATCAAACACTTCACTGATTGAACTGCCCCCGCTGCAATGCTGATTTTGCTGCGGGGCTTTTACCGTTCCCCAAGCCTGAAAACAGCCTTTTTTCTGGCTAGCCTGCCTTAAATCGAGCGTGCATGCATAGGGTGCATGATTTCGCATTAATTCCCAGCCTCTCAAAACAGCCGAAACCCCGCGCCACAAGGGCTTACAGGGCCTCTGTGTCATGCATGAAATGTGCATGATAAAGTCAGAGCGCGTAGGCGAGGGAGTATTGCGCGCGCAGAGGTTTGAGCGGCTTTTCGTTTAATGCGTCAGCGCTTCGGTGAGGCGTCTATTTATTGCGATTTAACTCGGCAGGATGCTGGCACTATCGTGCCGTAACGGGCCGCTGAGTGCGCTTTTTCTGATTTGTGAATGGGGGAAAGCTGAGACGCTAAAACGCATCGGAGACCTGCCACTTATTGATTAACATAGCACGATGTTAGCAACATCCGCTTCTGGCACTGAACGGCACAGGCACCGCTCACTGACAGCTTTGAGAGAGGTGTGAATGGTAAAGACTTACTCAGGTAGAAATCGAAGAAACAGACCGGCCAGCATTATGATCATAGAGGAGTACATTGGTGGATATGAAGGCACAGGTCTATTTGCGTTTCAATTCAGCAGGAAGGAATTTATCGATCTCTTCATCCGAAAAAGTCATATCTTCGAGCTCCTTAAGTGCCTTTTGTGCCATCGAGTATGCTTTGTAATTCGTTGAGGGTGCTCCGGCATAAATTGCAGAAAGTTCGAACATCAGGGCATCCCTTTCCTTGAGGATCTCTTCAATGCTTTTAGTTTGCATCTTCAAATCTACGAGCAAGGATAAATATCTTTCTCTGATTAGCCACATATCCCCGGCTGCCTGTCTATGTTTCTGCGCTATAGTACCTAGGTCATAATCCTTCAAATATGAGTTTAGAAATAGAAGTATTGCTGAAAGTATTGACCCAATTACAGCACCAGTTTTAGCATCACCTATGACCGTAGTCATAAAACTGCCAGTAGTGATTGCCAAAAGAACTAGCTGCATGTTCTTCATGTTACTTAGTTTGCTTTGTAGAATATCCGCACATTTCTCATGCGTTTTATGCGTATAAACTATCCTTCCGTAGCATTCTCTAAGCTGTCCTTCCAATACATTTTTTTCCATTGTATTCACCATTGTTGTATGTTAGGTCAGTGTTAGTTTAACGCAGACCTAACATAAAGTATGTCTATTTATGTATCGGTACGTCAATTCTATCTCTTGCTACAACCTGATTATCGTATATAACATAACACTCTACAAAATGAGGTCCTGAGAAATCGGCCGTTTCGATACGTTCAGAATGCCCCTCATCGTTCAAAATCCCCCCTCTAAGCTTCCCTAGACGCTCAGCCTCATCACCTACATTTTTAATTTTCCATTTAATTTGATATGGTTGAGGTATATTTATCTCATCAACATAAAATCTTAATTTTCTGTTTCTACTAATCCCATGCCCTTCGCCAAGAAGATTTGAAAGAAGAGCTTCCAATAAATTATCATTTTTAATTTCACACTCGATAGAAACATGACCAAATAAATTCATTTCATATTGGTCTTCAATATACTGTTCAGAGGTATTTAAATTGCCAAATGAAAGAGTTCCCGAGTTAGGGAATGGTCTACCGAAAATTTTCTTCCAAGCTATGTTTTTTGAGCTTTCAGTGGTTGCAGATAAAGCTTCTTCACAATATGATTTTGTTAATGCCGCAACTTTATTAAATGATTTTTTAACGTTCACTTTTGAACGACTACCGGGAGCATAATAAAAATCCCTGTCACCTTCACGTACTAAGAATGTGAAAAAATCAAGAGATAGCTGATCATAGCTTTTAAAGCTCTTGTCATCATACTCGACTAAATCATAGAAAAATTTATAACAAAGCGTATCAATAAGGAATCCACTGATCTCAACTTCATGACGAGTCCTCCATGCTCGTATCATTTTAGATAGGCGCCTCAGATGTCCCTTTCTATCATCATTTAGCGTCCTAAAAGAAGACATCTCATCTCTAGGGTTACATACTTTCCAGGAACCACCATTATGTGTGTCTGGGTAATTAAAAGTACCATCTTCATTACAGAAAACTGGTACTACCTCAACTTCTTGATTATTAAATTTAACAACAACAACTTGCCCATCGCCGCGAATATCTGTGTTTTTATAAGCCTTTTTAATTTCTGTTTTCACTACCTGCAATAAATATGATTGCCGGTCTCGAAATCTTGGCCACTCGGTTGCAGGAAGAAAATAAAGCATGTCAAGGTCAGAGATACCTCGAATTCCTGTAAATCGCCCATAGGAACCAACCTGTAGTGAATTGGCTGTTTTTGAATCCATGTTATAAAAATATTGGTTTAAAGACTTAGTTATACGCCCGTATCTTTTACCAATTTGACCAGCATTGTCAATTTTTATATTATCTAGTAGAGCCTTAAAGTCAGCAGCTGTGCTCATGTGAAATCCTTATAAAATCAATAATTCTATAAAACCCCATAAACTACATTACTCCGATGTAATATTTTAATTCCTGACAAAAATAACATCAGTTGAGATGTTGTATTATAATGGTTTTTTTCCAAAAACCATGGAAATTAAATAGTATCAAACTGTAAAGCAAAACTCCATTGTCGCTTTAGGAACCCATACGAATCATAGGATTGATAAAAAACAATCATTCCACGCTATTGTAACATATTAACTAAAATTACAATCCTAAACTCTAGGGTTGTTTCACTCCTCGAATGACAACCTAGAGCGAGCACCCTTGGTGTATTTTTCTCTCCAAAAATAAACACTATGCGGAATTTTTAACATCCGCTTCTGGCACAGAGCTGTCTGTCAGATTAGGTATAGCCCTGAACCGTAAAGTGTCAGCTCAGATCTGAACTAATACATAGATGACTATTTTTTTGCGTATACTTCCGCTCCCCACCAATCCATTAACGCACGCCGCTGCTCAAGGTATGTAGAACGGTTATAGGCTCTTCGAACCTCATTCTTATCACAATGTGCAAGCGCAGCTTCAATCACGTCAGCATTAAACTCAGTCTCATTCATGGCTGTACTAGCGATCGACCGTAATCCATGAGCAACAAGCTTACCGCCATAACCTATCCGTTTTAATGCTGCATTTGCTGTCTGGCTGTTCATCGGCTTGCGTGGGTCATTACGGCTAGGAAAAACGTGTTCACGGTTACTACTGATAGGATGCATGATTTCGAGTATCTCCAGTGCCTGATCTGAGAGCGGAACAATATGCTCACGCTTAGCCTTCATACGTTCCGCCGGGATACGCCATTCACGGTTTTCTATATCGATCTCAGCCCATGCGGTTGCCGAGGCTTCTGCAGGACGTATAAGCGTAAGTAGCTGCCACTCAAGTAAGCAGCGGGTTGGGATTGATAAATTGCTCATCGAGATAGTGCGCATCAGCTTGGGCAATTCTTCGGGCCGTATAGTCGGCATATGCTGCTTCTTAGGTCGTTCGAATGCGTTACCAATACCAGAGGCCGGGTTAGCATCAATCAATCCGGTGTTAACTGCGTAAATCATGATTTCGTTGATGCGTTGAACTAATCGGCGAACGGTTTCTAATGCACCACGGGCCTTGATAGGTTCTAGCACCTGGATCAGCAAACGCGCTTTGATGTCCTGAACTGGAACATTCTCGATAGATGGCAGTATGTCTTTTTCAAGAGAGCGCCAAATGTCTTCAGCATGCTTAGCGCTGACGCTGGCCTGTTTCAATGCGAACCATTGCTTTGCCACGTTTAGGAAAATGCTTTCTTGGGCTATTTGTTGCTGTTCCGCTTCTTCTGCTTCTTTAGCCTGTGGGTCAATGCCGCGAACAAGCAGTGAAAGTTTTTCATCGCGGATTTGTCTTGCATCGGCCAATGAGAGTGCAGGATAAGCACCTAGGCTAACGTTAGTTCGTTTGTCAGTACCGGGGCGCTGGTAGCGTAGCCGCCACAGTTTTTTGCCACTTGTCTTGATCAGTAGGAACAGGCCATCGCCATCGTGCAGCGTATAGTCTTTGTCTTGAGGTTTAGCTTTGAGAATTTCATTGTGTGACAGGGGGCGTGTTACGCGCGCCATATCTAGCTTTCTTCCATAATTGGTACACGATTATTGGTACACATTATAGCGTGTACCTAAACATGTACCAATTATCTCTGGATTCAGGTGGATATTCTCGGACTACTACAGACACAAAAAAGCCCGCAAACCTAGGTGGTATGCGGGCTTTCCGTACTTCTCCGGACTTATCTGGTAATACCCGGATCATCATTTGGTGGAGCTGGGGGGATTTGAACCCCCGTCCGAAATTACTACACCGTCGGCACTACATGCTTAGTCCAATCTTTACATTCGCCGGTCAGCTGCGGATGGACACGCCACTAACAAACTAGCCTGATTGGATTTAACGCTTCAGCCCCAGGCAGGACATCCACGCGATCTCTTTTGGGTTTGACCTCTCTTGATCCCCGTCCTAAGAGCGGAGGCTAGGGAGAGAGGGCTCTTAGCAGGGTATTAAGCTGCTAGGGCGTAGTTTTCGTCGTTTGCGACTATTTTTTTGCGGCTTTTTACGAGGCCAACCGCCCCTCGGCATGCTCCTAGGGCTTCGCAAATCCCGTCGAATCCAGAATCAGCCCCAAGTAACTTTGTGCAGTATACCAGAAGTTTAACCCGTTAAGCCAGAGGCTTATCGGTTGGCGTGCTTCATGATACGGGCTTTCGCCGTCTGCCACTCACGATCTTTGATGTCATCGCGCTTATCGTGTTCTTTCTTGCCTTTGGCTACGCCGATTTTGACCTTGACCCAGGCATTTTTCCAATACATGGACAGGGCAACTACGGTATAGCCTTCGCGGTTTACGCGGCCGAACAACGAGTCCAGCTCGCGCTTGTTCAACAGCAGTTTGCGGGTACGTGTCGGGTCGCAGACCACATGGGATGAAGCCACGCTGAGCGGCGTGATGGTGGCGCCAAAAAGATAGGCTTCACCGTCACGGAAGGTCACGTAGCTGTCGCTGAGGTTGGCTTTGCCGGCACGCAACGATTTGACTTCCCACCCTTGCAGGGACAGGCCCGCCTCGATTTCTTCTTCAATGAAGTATTCGAAACGTGCTCGCTTGTTTTGCGCAATGGTGGCTGAACCAGGTTTGTGAGCTTTTTTCTTTGTCATAGTGCGTTCATTATACTGGATGCGTCAGCGAAAGAAATCCTTTACCGCTCAGCACCTGCGCAATTTTTCGCATTTTTGGCTCCTGTCTTGCATAGCAGATTTTTTGTTTGCCGATAGATAAATGGTATGATTTGTATGTTTTGTGTCTCACAGGAAATGATATGCCCCAGATCAGTCGGTCTGCGTTAGTGCCGTTCAGCGCCGAGCAGATGTACCAGTTGGTTAACGATGTTCATTCTTATCCCGATTTTCTGCCAGGTTGTACCGGTAGCCGGGTGATTAACGCGTCCAACAATGAAATGACCGCCGCGGTGGACGTTGCCAAAGCCGGTATCAGCAAAACTTTTACCACGCGCAATACGCTGCTGGATAACCAGAGCATCAATATGCAACTGGTTGACGGCCCGTTCCGCAAGTTGATGGGGGGCTGGCACTTTACGCCGCTCAGTCCGGAAGCCTGTAAGGTTGAGCTGCACCTGGACTTCGAGTTCACCAACAAACTGATCGAGTTGGCGTTCGGCAAGGTATTTAAAGAGTTAGCCGGCAATATGGTGCAGGCATTCACCCAGCGGGCGAAAGAGGTTTACAGTGTCTGAGATACGGGTTGAGGTGGTTTATGCCTTGCCGGAACGTCAGTATCTGCGCAATGTGAAACTGGCAGAGGGCAGCAGCGTTGAGCAGGCCATTGTGGCCTCCGGATTGCTGGAACTGCGCAGTGACATTGATTTGCAAAGTAACAAGGTAGGCATTTATAGCCGACCGGCCAAGTTGGGCGATGTGCTTAACGATGGCGACCGGGTGGAAATCTATCGCCCATTGATTGCCGATCCCAAAGAGCTGCGCCGTCAACGGGCAGAGAAGGCAAAAAAATAAGGCGCTGAATGCGCCTTAATTTTTATCAGAATTTTATCTTCCGAGTTGCAGCCTGTTACTGTCATGAAGAACTTGATTCGTCCCTCACGGGCCGGACGACAGTTCCTGTGCTGGTTACTTGGTCAGCGCAGGCTTGTTCTGAATATCCGTCAATACGCCCGCGCTGTTAAAGGTCAGCGTCAGAGTTTGCTGGGTAATATTTTCATGACCCGGCTGCTGGCGGAACACATAGAACCACGTCTGAGTACCGAACGGATCCTGCAACATTGGGGTTCCCAATGTATAAGCGACCTGTTGCTGGGTCATACCTTTTTGGATTTTAGCTACGTCGGTTGACGTCAGGTAGTTCCCTTGGTTGATGTCAGGCCGGTAAACCACCTTCTCAAAAGTAGAACAGCCTGCAGTCAGCATCACAAGAACCACAGCGGCGGCAGTCAGCGTTTTACAGCGCATAGTAATCACATTCCTTTAGGGCATAGGATGCCGATGATAATAGACCTTGCAGCAGTTGGAAACCTTTACAGGGCCCCAATATGACCTCAGGAAAGTAAAAAAGTTGAGCTTTTCTATGCAGCAAGCAGTTCTTTTGCGTTCGCCAGGGTGTTTCGGGTGACTTCGCTGCCGCCAAGAAGGCGCGCCAATTCTTGCAAACGAGCACGTTTATCCAACGGTGACATCTGCGTTTCGGTTTCCGTGCCGTCAGTCTGCTTGCTGACAAACAGGTGCTGATGCCCACAACCGGCCACCTGTGGAAGGTGGGTGACGCACATGACTTGGGTAGATTCTCCAAGTTGACGTAACAGGCGACCAACAATGGCGGCCGTTGGGCCGCTGATGCCGACGTCCACTTCGTCGAAAATCAGCGCCGGGGTTTCCATCTTGCGTGCGGTGATCACCTGGATGGCCAGCGCAATGCGGGACAGTTCGCCGCCGGAAGCCACTTTCGCCAGCGCTTGCAGCGGTTGGCCCGGGTTGGTGGACACGCAAAACTCGGTGCGGCTGGCCCCTTCAGCGCTCAAGTGTTGCGGCTCGAAGCGAACGTCGATATTGAATTTGCCGTGCGGCATGGAGAGGGCCTGCATGCTGTCGGTAATCAACGTGGTCAGCTCTGCGGCGTAGTGCTGGCGCTTCTGGTGCAATTGTTCCGCTAACAGCAGTGCCTGCTGATGATGCAGAGTGACCGCCTCGTTAAGGTGTTCGTGGTCGTTCTCTTGCTGCGACAGCAACTGCTGCTCATCCAGCATCTGTTGGTGCAGCTGTGGCAGTTCCTCTGGCGCAACGTGATGTTTCCGCGCCAGGTTAATTTGGCGCGAAAGACGCTGTTCAAGTTCTTGCAGGCGGTTGGGGTCCAGATCCATGCGATCGGCATAGTGACGCAGTTCGTCGCTGGCCTCACTGATTTGGATCGACGCCTCTTCCAGCATGTCCAGCAGGCCGCTGAGTTTCTCATCCATGCCGACCAGCTCAACCAGCAGGTGTTTGGCGGTGTATAGCTGGCTCAGCATATTGTTTTCTTCATCGTCGGCCAGCAATTGCAGGGTCTGCTGGCTGATGGTCAGCAGTTGGCCGCTGTTGGCCAGGCGTTTGAACTCCGAATCTATTTGTTCGAACTCGCCGGCCACGGGCGCAAAGTCGTTCAGCTCTTTCAATTGGTACTGCAGCAGCTGTTGACGTGCGTCGCGCTCGATGGACTGTTGCTGATGATGGGCCAGTTCGCGACAGCTTTGGTGCCAACGCTGATAAGCCTGTTGCATCTGCGCCAACAGAGCAGGTTCGTCGGCATAGGCGTCGAGCAGTTGTTTCTGGTGATCGGGCTTGAGCAGCAACTGGTGGGCATGCTGACCGTGGATTTGAATCAGCAACTGACCGAGTTCGCGCAGTTGCGAAAGCGGCACGGAAGTGCCGTTGATAAAGCCGCGCGAGCGGCCGTCTGCGTTGATGACCCGGCGCAGCAGGCACTCATTGCTGTCGTCCAGGTGGTTCTGTTCGAGCCATTGGCGTGCAGAAGGGGTATCTGCCAGTGAAAAACGGGCGCAGATATCGGCACGGGCGGCTCCCAGCCGGACGACGTTACCGTCGGTGCGGTTGCCGAGGCACAGCCCCAGCGCGTCGATGGCGATAGATTTACCGGCACCGGTTTCACCGGTAATCGCCGTCATACCCGGTTGAAAATCAATTTCCAACTCACGAACGATAGCAAAATTGCTGATGGTCAATTGCGCCAGCATGGGAACCTTCCTGTGTATAAACACATAACTGTAGTTTCATACAGTATAAACTGGTTTTATATACAGTAAAGGGGCTGGCGATATTTTTAGAACAATTTTTTAGACCAGCCCAGCTTGGTGCTTAACGTGTTGAAATAGCTGTAGTCCTTTGGATGAATAAGATTCAAATGGAAATCACTGCGGCGTATCAATACTTCCTCTCCTTCCTGGATTGGCAGTGCGATCTGGCTGTCGCAGCTGATTTCCAGATCGCTACCGATCTGCGAAAACTTCAGGCGAATGGTGCTGTTGCCGTTGATCACCAACGGGCGGGCCGAGAGGGTATGCGGGAACATCGGCACCAGTGCGATGGCTTCCAGCGATGGCGTCAGGATCGGGCCGCCGGCAGAAAGCGAATAGGCGGTCGAACCGGTCGGGGTAGCGATAATCAGGCCGTCAGAGCGTTGCGAGAAGGCGAAGCGATCGTCGATATACACCTCGAACTCGATCATGTGCGCCACTTTACCGGGGTGCAGCACCACTTCGTTGATGGCGGTGCTGATGCGGCACTGTTGGTTCTCTTTGTGCACGATGGTTTCCAGCAGGAAGCGCTGTTCATCGATGTATTCGCCCTCCAGCACGTCGGCCAGTTGCTGCAGCGCGTTGTCGGGATCGAGATCGGTCAGGAAGCCGAGATTGCCGCGGTTAACACCGATCACCTTGATGTCGTAGCGGGCCAGAACGCGTGCAGCGCCGAGCATATTGCCGTCGCCGCCGACCACTACCGCCAGGTCGGCTTTTTGGCCAATATCCGCCAGGCTGCCGGTTACCGCATCTTTTAGCCCCAAATCCTGAGCGATTTGGCGTTCAATCATCACTGAATAGCCTCGGGCGACTAACCAGTGAAACAACATCTCATGCGTTGCCAGCGCCGAAGGGTGACGCGGGTGGCCAACAATGCCAATACAGGCGAATTTTTTATTCATTGTTGTGATTTTCCTCACCGGGACCAGTTTATGCCCCACATTGTGACCGGTTGACTTGAAACCCCGGTTTTGATCCCCATAATAAGCCAAGTTGCGAGATTAATGCTAAAACGCGGAGATATTCATGAGTAGTAAAGAACAGAAGACGCCAAACGAGCAAGTCTCGGAAGAAATGGAACAGCAGGAAGTCTTGCCGGAAGCGGCTGAGGGCGTCGATCTGCGGGATGAGCGCATTGCTGAGCTGGAAGCTCAACTGGCCGAAGCCCAGCAGCATGAACGCGACAGCCTGCTGCGTGCCAAAGCGGAAATGGAAAATGTCCGCCGCCGCACCGAGCTGGATATCGAAAAAGCACACAAATTTGCGCTGGAGAAGTTCTCCGGTGATCTGCTGCCGGTGCTTGATAACCTGGAGCGCGCGCTGGAACTGGCGGATAAAAACAATCCGGAACTGACGGCGATGATTGAAGGCATCGAGCTGACGCTGAAGTCCCTGCAGGACGTCGTACGCAAGTACGGGATCGAAATCGTTGGCGACATTAACGTGCCGTTCAACCCGGATGTGCACCAGGCAATGAGCCTGATGGAGTCTGCCGATCACCAGCCGAACCACGTCATGATGGTGATGCAGAAAGGCTATACGCTGAATGGTCGCCTGCTGCGCCCGGCGATGGTGGCGGTTTCCAAAGCCAAGGCTTAAGCCGAATTCAATAAGGAAAAGGCACCTGCGGGTGCCTTTTTTGCGTCTGGGTTAAGCCTGCGGCAGTCGCGGTAGCCAGTCGATAGGCGCCAACCCCTGCTGTTCCAACAGTTGGTTGGTCTGCGAAAAGTGGCGACAGCCGAGGAAGCCACGGTGGGCGGAGAGCGGCGAAGGGTGCGGCGCTTTCAACACGTGGTGGCGGTTGCGATCGATAAAGTTGCCTTTTTTCTGCGCATGCGATCCCCACAGCAGGAACACTATGCCTTCGCGGTTTTCATTCAGCGCGGCGATCACTCGGTCGGTAAAGGTTTCCCAGCCCAGTTTGGCGTGGGAATGCGCCTGGCCGCCTTCAACGGTCAATACCGTGTTCAACAACAGCACACCCTGTTCCGCCCAGCTTTGCAGGTAGCCATGGCTGGGGCGCTCAAAGCCCGGGATATCCGTCGCCAGCTCTTTATACATGTTCACCAGCGAAGGGGGAGCGGGCACGCCAGGGAGCACCGAGAAGGACAGCCCGTGAGCCTGATTCGGGCCGTGATAGGGATCCTGACCGAGGATCACCACCTTCACGTCCGCCAGCTCGGTATAACGAAAGGCGTTGAACACGTCTTTTTGCGGTGGATAAATGGTCTTACCGGCCTGGCGTTCAGCGGCAACAAAGGCAAGCGTTTCATGAAAATAGGGCTGCTCTTTCTCCTTGCCGATAACATCATGCCAGGTTAGGGAGGTGGACATAAACGCTCTCCTTTGTTTTCGTTAGCAATTCACTGGGCATAGCTTACCGTTTAGTGCCACGCAGCGAAACCCGCTTTTCTTTTTCCACCGCAGCCCTGCATGCAAATATTTTTTAAAATTTACAAAAATAATTGCGATGTGTTCTGCGGGGAAAATTGACATAAAACATAAACTTGCCCATTCACGCCATGAGGTCACCCCGCAAAAATTGACTTTAATCAAAGAATTGCCTCAGCCAGACTGGTATACAGAACAACAAGACAACAATGGTTTTACCAAATGGCCGAAACCAACATTGGGTTTTTTTCGAAGTAGAATTTTTCGCCCTTGTACGGAGGCAACAAAATGATTACTGGTATTCAAATCACTAAAGCGAACGACCAGGCGCTGGTGAACTCTTTCTGGCTGGTGGACGACGAAACATCAGAAGCCCGCTGCGTTTGCGCTAAAGCCAACTATGCGGAAGATCAGGTGGTACCGGTCAGCGAACTGGGCCAGATCGAATATCGCGAAGTGCCGTTGGAAATGCAATCGACCGTTCGCGTTGAAGGTGGTCAGCACCTGAACGTAAACGTGCTGCGTCGCGAAACGCTGGAAGATGCGGTTAAGCATCCGGAAAAATACCCGCAGCTGACTATCCGCGTGTCCGGCTATGCGGTGCGTTTCAACTCGCTGACGCCAGAACAGCAGCGTGACGTGATTACACGTACCTTTACCGAAAGCCTGTAATTCTTCGCACGCTTAATAAGGGAGCTTCGGCTCCCTTTTTTCTGGCCGCAACGGCCAGAAAGTGAATCCGGATCACATTCCTCGCAAAGATAATCCTTCTCATTACAGAACTGCTCCGACCTGCCGATAGCTACATCAGCACCCAATGAGGTGCGGCATTGATAAGTCTATCGACAAGGAGTCGGCATGAGTATGTCTTTGAGTTTTACCTCTGCGATCGCCCCAGCAGCCATTCAGCCCCCGATGGTGCGTACGCAACCAGAACCGTTGAGTTCCTCGCAGCCTGTAGAAGCTTCTGCAACAAAGGCTCCGGTGGCCACGCTTTCCCAAAACAGCCTGAACGCCCAGAGCCTGCTGAACACGCTGGTCAGCGAGATATCGGCAGCCGCGCCGGCGGCGGCGAACCAGGGCGTGACGCGCGGGCAGCAGCCACAGAAGGGGGACTATACGCTGGCGTTACTGGCTAAAGACGTTTACAGCACCGGTAGTCAGGGAGTCGAAGGTTTCAACCGGTTGAGCGCCGACGCCTTGCTGGGTGCCGGCATTGACCCTGCTAGTCTGCAGGATGCGGCATCGGGTTTTCAGGCCGGGATTTACACGGATAATCAGCAGTATGTGTTGGCCTTCGCCGGCACCAATGATATGCGCGACTGGTTGAGCAACGTGCGCCAGGCGACCGGCTATGACGATGTGCAGTACAATCAGGCGGTATCCCTTGCGAAAAGCGCCAAGGCAGCCTTTGGTGATGCGCTGGTGATCGCCGGTCATTCGCTTGGCGGCGGTCTGGCGGCTACGGCAGCGCTGGCGACGGGCACGGTGGCGGTGACTTTTAACGCTGCGGGGGTTTCCGACTATACGCTGAATCGTATGGGGATCGATCCGGCAGCGGCGAAGCAGGATGCACAAGCCGGGGGTATCCGCCGTTACAGCGAGCAATACGACATGCTGACCGGAACGCAGGAATCCACTTCGCTGATCCCGGATGCCATCGGGCATAAAATCACGCTGGCCAATAACGACACCCTGAGCGGCATTGACGACTGGCGCCCGAGCAAACACCTGGATCGCAGCCTGACGGCTCACGGGATTGATAAGGTGATCAGCTCGATGGCGGAGCAAAAGCCATGGGAGGCGAAGGCCAATGCCTGAACGGCGGCGCCTATGGCAGACGTTAATGATCGCCACGCTGGCGGTAATCGCTATCGCCGGTTTGCTGATGATGGCTAAGGAACAACAGATGAATCAGGAAATTTCTCCGTTTAACGGGCGCGGCAATCTGGCACTGGCTCAGGCGGTGGCGCGTGGTGACACCAACGGGATTACCGAGCAGGCAACTCAGACGCGCCTGCATGAACAGGGGGACCGTCAGGTCACTTTGCTGCAATGGGCCATACTGTCGCAGCAACCGCAAAGCCTAAGCTCGCTGCTGGCGTTGGGCGCCGATGCGACCACTCCGGGCCTGGATGGCAACAGTGCGTTGCATACCGCCGCTGCGGTGCAGGACCCGCAGTATCTGCGATTGTTGTTGGCACACGGGGTGCCGATGAATCCGCGCAATGCGGTGACTGGCGCTACACCGCTGGCAGCGGCGGTGTTGGCGGGGCGGGAAGAGCAAGTGCGGTTGCTGTTGGTGTCCGGTGCCGATGTCACGCTGAGCGATCGGCTGGGGGATACGCCTTTGCACCTGGCGGCAAAAATCAATGCGCCGCAGTTGGCGCTGATGCTGTTGCAGGCGGGGGCAGACGCCAAAGCCCGCAATCAGCAAGGCGTGGCCTTCCAGTTCTATTTATCGCAGACGCCGACGGCATTGCAAAATGAAGAAATGCGCGATCGCTATCGTCAACTGAACGCCTGGCTGAAAGCCCATCAACTGGCGGCGCAATACGGACAGCAGTAACGGGGCATAAAAAAACCGCCTGCAGAAAGAGAGGCGGTTTTTATTCACTGCGGTGGTATTATTTCGCGCCGCTGTCCTCTGGCTTGGCCTTTGGCTGGCGGCGTTTGCCTACGTTTTTCGCATCGCGATGACGTACTTTCACCTTGGCTTTTTCTTTGTTCTTTTCTTTGTCTGAGGCGCGCTTGGCCAGTACCTTCTTCGAAGGCTTGCCGTTGCTCTTTTCGCTTGGCACTTTGGTTGATGGACGCAGCTCATCGATCACGCGTGCTTTCAGCGGCTCGTTCAGATAACGGCCCACTTTGCCCAGCAGCAGGTGGTCGTGTGCTTCAACCAACGAAATTGCGGTGCCTTTTCGCCCGGCACGACCGGTACGGCCGATACGGTGCAAATAGGTATCCGCGGTGCGCGGCATGTCGAAGTTGAACACGTGGGTGATATCCAGGATATCCAGACCACGGGCGGCAACGTCGGTAGCGACCAGCACGTTGACACGGCCGTCCATCATGCGTTTTACCGCTTCGTTGCGCTTGGCCTGCACCATTTCGCCTTCGAGGTAGCAGGTGTTGATGCCTGCCTCGCGCAGCCAGCCGGCCAACTCATGCACACGCTCACGTTTGCGCACGAAGATCACGGATTTCTGCACGTCCGGCTGCTGCAGCAAGTGCACCAACAGGGCGGTTTTATGCTGTACGTCGTCGGCGCGGTAGTACCATTGCAGGATCTTTTTACGTTCGCGGCGTGACGGATCGGCTTCGACCTCTACCGGTTCTTTCAGAATGCGTTCGGCGAATTCGCGGATGGCATCGCCTTCCAGCGTCGCGGAGAACAGCAGGGTCTGGTTACGCCAGCGGGTCTCGGCGGAAATGGTTTCGATGTCCTGCGCGAAGCCCATGTCGAGCATGCGGTCGGCTTCATCGAGGATCAGCGTCTCTACCGCGCGGCAGTCGAAGTTTTCTTCTTTAATATACTGCAGCAGGCGACCGGTGGTCGCGACCACCACGTCCTGGTTTTCACTGAAGACTTCCGCGTGGTTCATATAAGCGACGCCGCCGGTGATGGTGGCGATATCCAGCGAAGTATGAGCAGCCAGTTCACGAGCCTGATCGGCTACCTGCATCGCCAGCTCGCGCGTTGGCGTCAGGATCAGTACGCGCGGTGGGCCGGACTTCTTGCGTGGGAAGTCGAGCAGATGTTGCAATACCGGCAGCAAAAATGCCGCGGTCTTGCCGGTGCCGGTTGGCGCCGAACCCAATACGTCGCGCCCATCCATCGCAGGCGGGATCGCCTCGGCTTGAATGGCGGTTGGGCGTTCGTAGCCTTTATCGCGCAGGGCGTTTATCAGGCGTTCATCGAGTTCGAGTTCGGAAAAATTGGTTACTGTCATGGTCTACCTCTACTTGGGGCGCCGATTATAGACGGGTTGGCCGCGTTCTTCACCTATTTAAGCGGAAAGCATCTCTTTTCCCAAAAATCAGATTGCCTTATGCTACGCCAGTTTTGTCTTCAGGTGGTTATTGTGAGTACTCAATCGAAAGCAAATTTCACCCCGCGTCGCGGTGGTTTTACCTTTAAGCAGTTTTTTGTTGCTCACGATCGCTGTGCAATGAAGGTGGGCACCGATGGCGTGCTGCTCGGCGCATGGGCGCCCTTGGCGCAGGCGCAACGCGTGCTGGATATCGGCAGCGGTAGCGGACTGATCGCGCTGATGCTGGCGCAGCGTTCCGCCGAAAACGTGCGAATTGACGCAGTGGAACTGGACGAGGCTGCCGCAGCACAGGCGCATGAAAACGTGCAGGAGTCTCCCTGGTCTCAACGCATCCAGGTGCATGCGCAAGACATTCACCACTATGCTCAGCATCATGCCGGTGAATATGATCTGATCGTCAGCAACCCGCCATATTTTGAGCCGGCTGTCGCCTGCCGGGACCAGGCGCGCCATAACGCGCGTTATACCGAAACGCTCACCCACGACGCCTTGCTGGAAAGTGCGGAACGGTTGATTGCCCAGCAGGGGACTTTTTGCGTAGTGCTGCCGCATGATATTGGTGAGGCCTTTGAAAGTAATGCACAACGCCGTGGATGGCATACTGCGCAACGGCTGAACGTCAGCGATCGCGCCGATACGCCGTTGCATCGTGTGCTGCTGGCTATGACCCGTCAACCGACGGAAGAAAAAGCGGTGCAAAGCCTGGCGATCAAGCTGGCTGATGGCAGTTACACCGAGGCGTTCCGCCGTTTGATTACCGATTTCTACCTGTTCTATTGAAATGAAAAGGGCGCCACAGTGGGCGCCCTTGCGGTATCGCTGCTAGGGTTGCAGTATGGTTGGCAGCGCTTCCGGCAGCATATCCGGGTAGTCCAGCGTATAGTGCAGCCCGCGACTTTCTTTACGCGCCATCGCGCTGCGTACGATCAATTCCGCCACTTGCACCAGATTTCGCAGCTCCAGCAAATTGTTGGAGATACGGAAGTTGGCGTAGTACTCATCAATTTCCGCCTGCAGCGTATTGATGCGGCGTAACGCACGTTCCAACCGTTTGGTGGTGCGCACGATCCCAACGTAGTCCCACATAAACAGCCGCAGTTCATGCCAGTTGTGCTGAATGACCACTCGCTCGTCTGCATCATCCACCCGGCTCTCATCCCACTGCGGCAGCTGTTTCGCCAGCTTGATGAACGGCAGGCGCATCATGATGTCTTCTGCCGCCGACCAGCCGTAAACCAAACACTCCAGCAGTGAGTTGGATGCCATTCGATTGGCGCCATGCAGGCCGGTATAGCTGACTTCGCCAATGGCATACAGCCCGTCCAGATCGGTACGGCCATGCTGATCGACCATTACGCCGCCGCAGGTGTAGTGCGCGGCGGGTACGATAGGGATCGGCTGCGTAGTCAGATCGAAGCCCAGCGTCAGCAGTTTTTCATGGATCATCGGGAAATGCTGAGTAATGAATTCAGCCGGTTTATGGCTGATATCCAGATACATGCAGTCCGCACCCAGCCGCTTCATTTCGTGGTCGATGGCGCGGGCAACCACATCTCGCGGCGCCAATTCGCCTCGTGAGTCAAAATCGGGCATAAAGCGGCTGCCGTCCGGGCGCTTCAGATAAGCCCCTTCACCGCGCAGGGCTTCGGTTAGCAGGAAGTTTCGCGCCTGTGGGTGGAACAGGCAGGTCGGGTGAAACTGGTTAAATTCGAGGTTGGCGACGCGGCACCCTGCACGCCAGGCCATGGCGATACCGTCTCCGGAAGAGATGTCCGGGTTGGTGGTGTACTGGTACACCTTGGCCGCACCGCCGGTAGCCAGCACCACCGTTTTGGCACGGTAGGTTTCTACCTGTTCCAGTTCGCGGTTCCAGACGTAGGCGCCGACCACTCTGCGGGTTCCCGGCAGGCCGATTTTGTTGGAGGTGATCAGATCGACCGCATTGCGGCGTTCCATCACGCAAATATTGGGGTGGGCGCTTGCTTTCCCTACCAGTGTGGTCTCTACTTCTTTACCTGTAGCATCGGCGGCATGCAGGATACGGCGGTGGCTGTGCCCCCCTTCCCGCGTCAGGTGGTAATGTTCTTCGCCCTGGGCGTTGACTTCGGTGTCGAACAAGACCCCTTGATCAATCAGCCACTGCACGCAGTGGCGCGCATTGCCTGCGATAAACTCAACGGCGTCTCTGTCACACAGGCCGGCTCCGGCAATCAAAGTGTCATCAACGTGTGAGGCAATACTGTCCGTTTCATCGAAAACCGCGGCAATCCCGCCTTGGGCATAGAATGTGGCGCCTTCGTTGAGCGGCCCCTTGCTGAGTACGGTAACCTTGCAATGCTGCGCCAGGCGCAACGCCAGTGACAAGCCCGCAGCACCGCTGCCGACGATCAGTACATCGCTAACATGTTCAGATGATGGTTGCATAACGTATGATGTGTGCAGAAGAAGAGTGAAATTCATGTTAGCCTAATTGTCCGGGCAAAAGCCACGGATGGGTGACATCAACATAAAAAACAATGGCAATATGGAACTTCGCGTTCTGTATGAACTCCAAGCGAGTGCTTGCTCAGGAAAATAATGTATGGCTGGCAGTACAATTTTACGCGTGGAGACGGATTTGGGGAGAGTTTACCTCGGATGAGCGAGCAGTTAACGGATCAAGTTCTGGTTGAGCGGGTCCAAAAGGGCGATCAGAAATCGTTTAATTTACTGGTGATTCGTTACCAGCATAAAGTTGCGAGTCTCGTTTCCCGGTATGTACCGCAGGGCGATGTGCCGGATGTGGTGCAGGAGTCGTTTATTAAAGCCTATCGCGCACTGGAATCATTCCGTGGGGATAGCGCTTTCTATACCTGGTTGTATCGAATCGCCGTGAACACGGCAAAGAATTATTTGGTTGCTCAGGGCCGTCGTCCGCCGTCCAGCGATGTGGATGCCAACGACGCCGAAAATTACGAAAGTGCGGGTGCACTGAAAGAAATTTCGAACCCTGAGAACTTAATGTTGTCAGAAGAGCTGAGACAGATAGTTTTCCGTACCATTGAGTCTCTCCCTGAGGATCTTCGCATGGCGATTACCCTGCGGGAGTTGGATGGTCTAAGCTACGAAGAGATAGCGGCCATCATGGATTGCCCGGTCGGAACGGTACGTTCGCGTATTTTCCGCGCCAGGGAGGCTATCGATAATAAAGTTCAACCGCTGATTCAACGTTAGCAATGGCGGACACAGGAAGGGTACTTAGGCATGCAGAAAGAAAAGCTTTCCGCTCTGATGGATGGAGAATCGCTCGACAGCGAGCTACTGAGTTCATTGTCTAAAGACAGGGCGCTTCAACAAAGCTGGCAGAGCTATCACCTGATACGTGACACACTACGGGGTGATATCGGACAAGTCATGCATTTCGATATCGCAGATCGTGTTGCTGCTGCACTTGAGAAAGAACCCGCACGTCTGGTTCCTTCTGCAGTGCCGGAGTCTCAGCCGCAACCGCACACCTGGCAGAAAATGCCGTTCTGGGACAAAGTTCGTCCCTGGGCCAGCCAGATCACACAGATTGGCATGGCGGCCTGCGTGTCGCTCGCGGTGATTGTCGGCGTTCAGCAGTACAATCAGCCGACAGAACAATCGGCTGCCGCTGAATCACCGGCGTTCACTACCCTGCCAATCATGGGGCAGGCGTCACCGGTTAGCCTCGGCGTGCCGGCAGACAGTTTCTCTACCGGCAGCGGACAACAGCAGCAGGTGCAGGAACAGCGCAAACGTATTAACGCTATGCTGCAAGATTATGAGTTGCAACGTCGTTTGCATTCTGATCAGCTGCAGCTTGAGCAAAGCACACCACAACAGGCTGCCGTTCAGGTTCCCGGAACTCAGTCTTTAGGAATGCAACAGCAGTAATGAAGCAAATTTGGTTCTCCGTCTGTCTATTGACGGGCAGCCTGCTCTACTCAAGCATCGCCCCGGCGCAGCCCACTGCGTCCGGGGCGTTGTTGCAACAGATGAGCAGTGCCAGCCGTTCGCTCAATTATGAACTCGCCTATATCAGCATCAGCAAGCAGGGAATTGAATCGCTGCGCTATCGTCATGCGGTGATCGATCAATTGCCGCTCGGCCAACTGCTGCATATGGATGGTCCACGCCGTGAAGTGTTACAACGCGGCGGCGGGATCAGCTATTTCGAACCCGGTCTGGAGCCCTTTACGCTGTCCGGCGATCACATCGTCGACGCGTTGCCGGCGATTGTTTATGCCGATTTCAGCCGCCTGGCGAAATATTACGATTTCATCTCCGTTGGCAGCACCCGTATTTCCGATCGTCCCTGCGAAGTGATCCGCGTGGTTGCACGTGATGGCTCACGCTATAGCTATATAGTCTGGATGGACGAAGATACCAAGCTGCCACTGCGGGTGGATCTGATCGATCGCGACGGCGAAACGCTGGAGCAATATCGGGTGATTTCGTTCGTGGTCGGGCCGCAAGTGCAAGGCGTGATGGAAGGGCTGATCAAAGCTAACCTGCCGCCGTTGCTGTCGCTGCCTGCGGTAGATAAAATCAAGCTGAGCTGGAGCACGGGCTGGTTACCGGCTGGGGTGGACGAGGTGGCGCGTAATCGCCGTAAACTGCCGAATGTGACAGAGCCGGTAGAGTCACGGCTTTACAGCGATGGTTTATTCAGCTTCTCGGTCAATATAAGTCCTGCGGGCAGCGGTGCAGGCCAGCAGTATTATCGCCAGGGTCGACGCACGATTCAGACCGAAGTGCGTAACGGCAATGAGATTACCATTGTTGGCGAATTGCCGCCGGCAACGGCTAAACGTATTGCTGACAGTATTTCTTTCAAGGTATCGCCACAATGATGAAAGAGTGGGCCACGGTAGTCTCGTGGAAACAGGGCGTAGCGCTGTTGCGTTGTGAACCGAAAGCCGGATGCGGTAGCTGCAATGCCCGTTCTGGCTGCGGGGCGCGTGCGCTCAATGAGCTGGTGCCCGAAACCGAGCACCAGCTGCAGGTGCGCATCGAGCAGCCGCTCGAACCAGGCCAGCGGGTTGAAGTAGGCATTGCAGAAGGCAGCCTGTTGCGTTCTGCGATGCTGGTCTATCTGACACCGCTGGTGGGCATGATGCTGGGCGGCAGCCTGTTGCAATACTGGCTCGGCACCGACGCTTCGGCCGCGCTCGGTGCCTTGTTGGGCGGTGGGCTGGCCTTTATTCTGGCTCGCAGCCTGGCACAACGTCTTGGCGAACAGGCGAATTACCAACCTATCGTTTTACAAATCGGTTTACCGCCTGGGGCCATGCGCCTGCAGACGGAAAACGAATAAAACTGCTGCCGCATCACCGCCGGTTATGGTAGGCGGGGATGCGGCTGTAGATCATATGCTCCAGCAGTGCGATAAACAGATCGGCGCTGAGCAGCGAAAAATACCCTATCGTAAACAGAGCATTGCCCTGATTATCCAGCAGGCGGATCGTGCCATGCCGTGGATTATTCTCGAGTTCGCGGATCTGCTCAATCGGGATAATTCCTTGTGCCGTAATCAGTGCATTGGCACTTAGCTTCAGCGTTTGGATCTGTTTCCCTTTCCGGTTGCCGGGTAACAAATGACTCAGCCAGCGCGCGCCGCAGCTGAGATAGTGAAACGACAGCACTTCCCCCTGATACAACGCATTCAGCGCAAGCGGCCCACGTTGCTGGATCTGCTGATTGATAAGGGTATCTGCCAGCCGCCAGGAGTGAGACAGGTTGCTGAACACCGGGCACCAGGGGTGTTCCGCCGAGGTACGAAAGGCCATTACGTCGAACAATCCGCCAAAAAAGCGACCACAGCGAAAACGATAAATATCCCCAATTTTTTCAAAGGGAACAAAGCGTTCCTTGTGAGTTCGTTGGTTCATCACCCGAACGCCGTGTTCGTATAGACGATAGGTCAACGCCGGCCGCAGAAAGTGGCGCAGTGCCAGAAGAATACAGCCGAGTAGAATAGTGGCTGCGCCGGTTTGCAGTAGGGTCAGTATCGCACTTTCATCCATATTGCTCAGCAGCGGCAGTAACAGCAGTGCCGCACCAATGGTTAACAGCAGCGCAGCCGCCGTCAGAATGCCCCAATTGACCTTAGAAAAATCGTGCCGGCTCAGCATTTGCCCTTTATCGATCATTTTGCACCTTCCAATCAACACGCAGAGATATGCTGGTGAACCCCGGTGGGCATGCCGATGTAGTGCCCTAAATTATGTTTTGTCGCGGTGTTCACCCTCATTTCTATAGAAGCCACCGGGACGCGTATATGGGGTTTTTCCTAAAGCCACAGACGCAAAGTGCAATTCTAAGATGTTGATCCGGATATTATTTTATCAATAACTCGGAGAGGGTTTATTGCGTTATTGGCGGTTATGTATTACTGCCGAATCTTATCGATGATGGCGAAAGGCATGCGAGCAACAAAGGCGGTTGCAACTTGGTGTGGCGGGCACGCTGAGTTTTGTTAACATCGGCTTTCATAACCCGGAGCGCGCTGTAACATTAAAGTGCACATAATAGAATGCCTTCACTGCACCGATCGCTAGGTTTTCAGTGTTGTGACATGTAGAATGCAGCGATTCAGGCGCAAGACGGCCGAACCCATTCACTGTCGCTTTAGGTCCATGCGGGTTTCTATAGGCGAGTAATTCAGAAATACCAAGGCAGAAAAACTTTTATAATGAAGCATATACGAAATTTCTCCATTATTGCCCACATTGACCACGGTAAGTCGACGCTGTCCGACCGCATCATTCAAATTTGCGGTGGCTTGACCGAACGTGAAATGGCCGCGCAGGTGCTCGATTCTATGGATCTGGAGCGCGAGCGCGGCATTACCATCAAAGCGCAGAGCGTTACGCTGGATTATAAGGCGCAGGACGGTCAAACCTATCAGCTCAACTTTATCGACACCCCAGGGCACGTTGACTTCTCTTACGAGGTTTCGCGCTCACTGGCCGCCTGTGAGGGCGCGCTGCTGGTGGTCGATGCCGGGCAGGGCGTAGAAGCTCAAACGCTGGCCAACTGTTACACCGCGCTGGATATGGATCTGGAAGTGGTGCCGGTACTGAACAAAATTGACTTGCCGGCAGCCGATCCTGACCGCGCCGCGCAGGAAATTGAAGATATCGTTGGCATCGACGCGACCGACGCGGTGCGTTGTTCCGCCAAAACCGGTGTAGGCGTGCCGGAAGTGCTCGAACGCCTGGTGCGCGACATCCCGGGGCCGCAAGGCGATCCGGATGCGCCTCTGCAGGCTCTGATCATCGACTCCTGGTTCGATAACTACCTTGGCGTAGTTTCCCTGGTGCGCGTTAAAAACGGCACCATGCGCAAGGGCGACAAGATCAAGGTTATGAGCACCGGCCAAACCTACAACGCCGATCGTCTGGGTATCTTCACGCCGAAGCGTGTCGATCGCGACGTGTTGAACTGTGGCGAAGTAGGCTGGTTGGTCTGTGCAATCAAAGATATCCTCGGCGCGCCGGTGGGCGATACCCTGACGTTGGCACGCCAGCCGGCGGACAAGGCCTTGCCGGGCTTCAAAAAAGTGAAGCCGCAGGTTTATGCGGGCCTGTTCCCGATCAGCTCCGACGACTATGAGTCCTTCCGCGATGCGTTGGGCAAACTGAGCCTGAACGACGCCTCCCTGTTCTATGAGCCAGAGAGCTCCACCGCGCTGGGCTTCGGCTTCCGTTGTGGCTTCCTCGGCCTGCTGCACATGGAGATCATTCAGGAACGTCTGGAACGTGAATACGATCTGGAACTGATCACCACCGCACCGACGGTAGTGTATGAAGTGGAAACTACCAGCAAAGAGACTATTTACGTTGATAGTCCGTCCAAGCTGCCGCCGCTGAACAACATCGAAGAGCTGCGTGAGCCGATCGCCGAGTGCCACATGCTGATGCCGCAGGAATTCCTGGGGAACGTCATCACGCTGTGTATCGAAAAACGCGGTGTGCAGACCAACATGGTTTATCACGGCAATCAGGTTGCGCTGACTTACGAAATCCCGATGGCGGAAGTGGTACTCGACTTCTTCGACCGTCTGAAGTCCACGTCCCGCGGTTATGCGTCGCTGGATTACAACTTCAAACGCTTCCAGACCTCTGACATGGTGCGTGTTGACGTGCTGATCAACAACGAGCGTGTGGATGCGCTGGCGCTGATTACTCACCGCGACAATGCGCAATACCGTGGCCGCGAGCTGGTGGAGAAGATGAAAGAGCTGATCCCGCGTCAGCAGTTCGACATCGCCATTCAGGCGGCGATCGGCACCCATATCATCGCGCGCTCCACGGTGAAACAGCTGCGTAAAAACGTACTGGCAAAATGCTATGGCGGCGACGTCAGCCGTAAGAAGAAGCTGTTGCAGAAACAGAAAGACGGTAAGAAACGCATGAAGCAGGTGGGTAACGTAGAGTTGCCGCAAGAAGCGTTCCTGGCCATTCTGCACGTTGGCAAAGACAGTAAGTAAGCGATAAGTTCGCGTAACTAGGGAGTTTGCATGGCGAATATGTTTGCCCTGATCCTGGCGCTGGCAACGTTGGCTACCGGGATCATTTGGGCCTTTGAGCGCTTTAGATGGGCGCCTGCCCGCCGGGCCAAGATTGCGGCGGTAAATGCACAAACCGCGGGTGCCGTAGACGATAAAACGCTGGCCAAAGTGGCGAAACAACCGGGTTGGATTGAAACCGGCGCGTCGGTGTTCCCGGTCTTGCTGCTGGTCTTCGTAGTGCGTTCATTTATTTACGAACCTTTCCAAATCCCGTCCGGTTCAATGATGCCGACGTTATTGATTGGCGATTTTATTCTGGTGGAGAAATATGCCTACGGCATTAAAGATCCTATTACCCAGACTACGCTAATTGAAACCGGTCATCCGAAACGCGGTGATATTGCGGTATTTAAATATCCGCTGGATCCGAAGCTGGATTATATCAAGCGCGTGATCGGCCTGCCGGGTGACCGTGTAAGTTATGATCCGGTCAATAAGCGTGTGACCGTTCAGCCATCCTGTACTGGCGGTCAGTCATGCGATACCGCGTTAGCAGTGACTTACAACGATGCGCAGCCAAGCGACTTTGTGCAGTTGTTCAGTCGCAGCGGCATGGGCGAAGCCAGCAACGGCTTTTACCAGATCCCGCTGAGTGACAACGTGCCGCAGGGCGGTATTCGTCTGCGTGAACGCCAGGAGACGCTGGGTTCGGTTTCTCACCATATTCTGACCGTGCCGGGCACGCAGGATCAGGTGGGTGCTTACTACCAGCAGCCGGGTAAACAGTTGGCGGAATGGGTTGTGCCGGCGGGTCATTACTTCATGATGGGTGATAACCGCGACAACAGCGCCGACAGCCGTTACTGGGGCTTCGTGCCGGAGAAAAATCTGGTGGGCAAAGCCACGGCTATCTGGATGAGTTTTGAAAAGCAGGAAGGCGAATGGCCTACCGGCGTAAGGTTTAGCCGCATCGGTGGAATTCATTAATCCAGTGTTTCTACCCTATGAATTTCAAGCTGTAGCTAGGCGACCAGCTCGCTCATCCCCAGGCGCTTACTCAAGTAAGTAACTGAGGGGAGCGAGTGCAGGTAACAACGCTATAGTTTGAAAGGCGACGGGTATATTAACGCAGCATTATATTTCCACTCGTTGTAGAATACCGGCTCGAGCGATAAAAAGTTGGCTCCCTGTTGGGAGCCACTGCAAACGAAACAGCTTTGGATTGGCTTTCGGCGAAGCAGGCCTGTTCCGTATGCTGCAAGTTTTTGACGCATTCTTGATCTATTGGTAACTCATGAACCCCATCGTAATAAATAGGCTGCAGCGGAAGCTGGGCTACACTTTTCAACAGCAGGAGCTCTTACTGCAAGCGTTAACTCACCGTAGCGCCAGCAGTAAACACAATGAACGTCTTGAGTTTCTGGGTGACTCTATTCTTAGTTTTGTCATCGCCAATGCGCTCTACCATCGTTTTCCTCGCGTAGACGAGGGCGATATGAGCCGCATGCGTGCCACGCTGGTGCGTGGCAATACGCTGGCGGAGATGGGGCGCGAGTTCGATCTGGGCGAGTGTCTTCGCCTCGGGCCGGGTGAGTTGAAAAGTGGTGGATTCCGCCGCGAATCAATCCTGGCGGATACGGTGGAAGCTTTAATTGGCGGCGTGTTCCTGGATAGCGATATTCAAACTGTTGAACGACTGATTTTGGACTGGTATCGCAGCCGGTTGGACGAAATCAGCCCCGGTGATAAGCAGAAAGACCCCAAAACCCGTTTACAGGAGTTTTTGCAAGGTCGTCATCTGCCGTTACCTTCTTATCTGGTGGTGCAGGTTCGCGGTGAGGCGCACGATCAGGAGTTTACTATCCACTGTCAGGTGAGTGGTTTGAGCGAGCCCGTGATGGGTACCGGCTCAAGCCGTCGTAAAGCCGAGCAGGCGGCAGCGGAACAAGCGCTGAAAAATCTGGAGCTTGAATGAGCGAAGTAAAACAATACTGTGGTTTTATTGCGATAGTCGGTCGTCCCAACGTGGGCAAATCCACGTTGTTGAACCAACTGCTGGGGCAAAAAGTCTCCATCACCTCGCGTAAACCGCAGACGACCCGTCACCGCATTATGGGTATCGATACCGATGGCGCCTATCAGGCCATTTACGTCGACACCCCGGGTCTGCACATCGAAGAAAAGCGCGCCATCAACCGTTTGATGAACCGCGCCGCCAGCAGCTCAATCGGCGACGTCGAGCTGGTGATCTTCGTGGTGGAAGGCACTAACTGGACCGCCGACGATGAAATGGTGGTCAACAAACTGCGCAGCCTGAAGTGCCCGGTCGTGCTGGCGATCAATAAGGTCGACAACGTCACCGACAAGTCCAAGCTGCTGCCGCACATTGCGTTCCTCAGCCAACAGATGAAGTTCCTCGACGTGGTGCCGATCTCCGCTGAGAAAGGCATGAATGTCGATACCATCGCCGCTATCGCGCGCAAGGTATTGCCGGAAGCGGAACACCACTTCCCGGACGATTACATCACCGACCGTTCCCAGCGCTTTATGGCGTCGGAAATCATCCGTGAAAAGCTGATGCGTTTCCTCGGTGAAGAACTGCCTTACTCGGTGACGGTTGAGATCGAACAGTTCGTGCCGAACGAGCGCGGTGGTTACAACGTGCACGGTCTGATCCTGGTTGAGCGCGAAGGCCAGAAGAAGATGGTCATCGGCAACAAGGGTGCGAAGATCAAAACCATCGGTATCGAAGCCCGTCAGGACATGGAACAGATGTTTGAAACCAAAGTGCATCTGGAACTGTGGGTGAAAGTGAAATCGGGCTGGGCGGACGACGAACGTGCGTTGCGTAGCCTGGGCTATACCGACGACCTGAAATAACATCTCCAATGGACGGCTGGGAGCGCGCTTTCGTCCTGCATGGGCGACCGTACAGTGAAACCAGCCTGATGCTGGATATGTTCACGGAAGGTCATGGACGGGTGCGCTTGCTGGCAAAAGGCGCGCGCAGCCGTCGTTCTAATCTGAAGGGTTGTCTGCAGCCCTTTACCCCTCTGTTAGTCCGCTGGGGCGGTCGTGGCGAAGTCAAAACGCTGCGTAACGCCGAAGCGGTGTCCCTGGGTTTACCTCTCAGCGGCATGATGCTGTACAGCGGCCTCTACGTGAATGAACTGCTGTCGCGGGTGCTGGAGCAAGAAGCCAATTATTCGGTATTGTTCTTCGACTATCTGCAATGTTTGCAGGCGCTGGCGGCAGAAGACGTTTCGCCGGAGCAGGCACTGCGCCAGTTCGAATTGGCCTTGCTGAATCATCTGGGTTACGGTCTGGACTTCCTGCACTGCGCCGGCAGCGGCCTGCCGGTCGATGACGGCATGACCTACCGCTACCGTGAGGAAAAAGGCTTTATCGCCAGCCTGGTGGTGGATCACTACAGCTTTACCGGCCGCGAACTGCGCGCGCTGGCGGAGCGCCAGTTCCCTGATGTGCAAACCTTACGTGCCGCCAAGCGTTTTACCCGTATGGCGCTTAAACCCTATCTGGGCGGCAAGCCGCTGAAGAGCCGCGAACTGTTCCGTCAGTTTGTCCGTAAACAGCCGGATACGCCGGTCGACGACGCCTGACCTTTTCTCCTTTTGCGCTACTGCACCCGCGTGTAAACTACGGCCACTGAAAATCGTTTTTTAGAGGGTTGTCATGGCTGATTTGCTGCTGGGCGTCAATATCGATCACATCGCCACGTTACGTAACGCGCGCGGAACCCAATATCCGGATCCGGTTCAGGCGGCATTTATTGCCGAGCAGGCTGGGGCTGACGGGATCACGGTGCACCTGCGCGAAGACCGTCGTCATATCACCGATCGCGATGTTCGCATTTTGCGCCAGACCATCCAGACGCGCATGAATCTGGAAATGGCCGTGACCGATGAAATGGTGGATATCGCCGTTGAGCTGAAACCGCACTTTTGTTGTCTGGTACCGGAAAAACGCGAAGAAGTGACTACCGAAGGTGGGCTGGACGTTGCCGGGCAGCAGGACAAAATGGCCATTGCCGTTGAGCGTTTGGCACAGGCCGGCATTCTGGTTTCGCTGTTTATCGATCCGGACCATCGTCAGATTGATGCAGCGGTAGCGGTGGGGGCTCCCTACATTGAAATCCATACCGGCGCTTATGCGGAAGCTGAAGGCGAACTGGCGGTCAAAGCCGAGCTGCATCGCATTGCCGTTGCCGCCACCTACGCCGCAGAGAAAGGTCTGAAGGTCAACGCCGGCCACGGTCTGACTTACCATAACGTTCAGCCGATCGCGGCCCTGCCGGAAATGCATGAGCTGAATATCGGTCATGCCATCATCGGGCAGGCGGTCATGTGTGGTCTGCCGGCGGCGGTGACGGATATGAAACTGCTGATGCGTGAAGCGCGTCGCTAATGGCCGTGCTGGGGCTGGGCACTGACATCGTTGAAATGGCGCGTATCGAAGCGGTAGTTGAACGCAGCGGCGATCGTCTGGCGCGCCGCGTACTGAGTGATGCTGAATGGGAAGTGTATCAACAGCATCAGCAGCCGGTGCGCTTTCTCGCCAAGCGTTTTGCGGTGAAAGAAGCTGCCGCCAAGGCCTTCGGCACCGGGATCCGTAACGGATTGGCGTTTAATCAGTTTGAAGTGTTCAACGACGATCTAGGCAAGCCGAATATCCGCTTGCATGCTCGTGCCGCCGAGCTGGCGCAGCAAATGGGGGTCACCACCATTCACGTTTCGCTGGCGGATGAACGCCGTTATGCTTGCGCGACGGTGATTATCGAAGGGTAATGCAGTGTTCGGCTAGCAAACAAAAGGGCGCCTGTTGGCGCCCTTGTCGATCGGTGTTTCTGTGTCACAGCCGATCGGCATGATGCAGCACCACAAACTTGTCCCACAGCTGTTCGTTGGTTTCGCGGTGCTCTGAATTGACGATAATGGTGTTGTCGATCGGGCACACCTGCTGGCAGGTTGGAGTATCGTAATGACCGACGCATTCGGTACAGCGATCGGTATCGATCTGGTAGATATCATCGCCCATCGAAATGGCCTGATTGGGGCATTCCGGTTCGCACATGTCGCAGTTGATGCACCGCTTTGTAATTAGTAAAGCCATATCAATCACTTACGCTTTTATTCTATTTAAATCATGCAGTTATCTGCATTTCCTATTGCGCACGATTCCGCACAATGTGTATATTTATACAGTGTTTCAAACATTGAAAAACCATGTTCAGCAACACAGAATGGCAACACATGCCCTTTTTAGCCTCCAGATATAACCTCATGTGTGAGCTTCAAGCTGGTGGCCTCTGATACAAGGAAATATCAATGCCGCGCACTGTAACACAGATGCAGGATAACCCCAATAATGATGAGTTCTTAGCCGCATCTGCGCGTTGGGAGGACTGCAAACCACCATACGCAAGCTCACACATAAGAATCTGTGTTGCTGCCGCCAAAATCATTTTAGCGCACGTAGGGCAGGCTCGGCGCTCGAAGTACGAAAAGGACAACTATCTCCGTATAGATTTCAGTAAAGCAGGAAAGGTTACGTTCTATGCTGAGTTCCCAAAGAAAATGGGATTGAAGGGTAAAAAGCTGGGGGAATGGCCAGAAATGGCTATTCAGATTGCTAGGGAGAAGGCGAAGGATATTGCGGATCATGGCTTGAAAGCTGAGTCGGTCCAACAGGCCATCAAAGAGTATGAAGGAGACCTAAGCGCTAAGGTTGATCGCCAAAAGCTGGGGGAGGATAGTTATAAAACTTACTGTACCAGGACTAAACAGATCGCCGCCGCATTTGGTGAGCGTGAAGTTTTCAGTGATATAACATACAACCGGCTGCTAGAGGTTCTCGACCTTTGGATTGAAACAAAGTCCAATAACCAAGCTCTGGAGTTATCAGCAGAACTACGACGCTTCTGGAAATTTGGTGCGCCGCGATACTGCAATGGACGTAATGTAGCCGCAAGTTTGCCAAGCGATTATATATCTTCACGGGTACAGAAACCGACGCCGACCCGTCTTTACACCGATATTGAGTCGATCGCCGGTCTATGGTTGAACATAGCTGCCGCCAGCTCAGTGCATCAAAAAAATGCCATGAGGTATATGATCCTTACGGGAGTTCGCCCGATCAATGTCGGAAATTTGCGATGGAGTTTTGTTAACGAAGAGGCGGGAGAGATTGTCTATCCTGCTGGTGTGATTGGTATGAGAGGGGCGATGAAAACGCAGAAGGAATTCCGACTCCCAATCACGCCTGGTATCAGGCAAATTTTGGATGAGCAGAAGAAATGGAGGGATTCTGTAGAAGGGTGCAATAAAGAGTATGTTTTCCTTCAGCCGCGTGACCCGGAAAAACCATTCGCCAAACGTTCTCTGGACAAGCTTATCAAAACATACAGCCCAGAGAACGCCGTGAAGGGTGTTAGACACGATGGCACTGTGAAGGGAAAGGAAGGTGCATTTAATACAATGTGCCGTAAATTCCTCAAGAGCAATATCATTGCTGCGATGCGTAACAAGGGACATTCTCGCAGTGACTCGAAAGAAATTAGCATTCTTTGCATGCATCACTCTGACAAGGAATCAGACCCGATGGGGGAATTCTATGATTTCTCGGATGAGATTTTAAACGAAGAAATGGCATTAAAGCGGCTGGCCTTTGAAGCCCATGAGACTAGCATACTCGCTCAGGTCGCGTTGTTAAGAAAGAAACGTTAATAAGCGCTTCTGCATTTAGCAATAAAAGCCAAAACATTTTTGCGCTCATATCGGACTACTTTATGTGTAAACCGAATGGGCGCTAAAATCTGCCGGTGACGGTGATTATTGTTCCAATCCCTCAAAGTTTTAGTAGTAACCCCTCCAATAAGTTTGCATACCTCTTCTGGGGTTAGCAAATCCAGCTCTGAACCTTCTTTATTATTATTCAT
Source organism: Serratia sp. OS31 (assembly GCF_014164835.1). Taxonomy (NCBI): domain Bacteria; kingdom Pseudomonadati; phylum Pseudomonadota; class Gammaproteobacteria; order Enterobacterales; family Yersiniaceae; genus Serratia; species Serratia sp. OS31. Next base: position 40,020 of record NZ_JACJFQ010000031.1, read on the forward strand.
GAACCCCCCTTGATTTAATCTTGCTGGTGGCCTGCAAATAGGCGCTGATAAATTGCGGAAACATACTTCGCCTGGTGGATAGCATCGGCTAAGGCGTTGTGACGCTCGCCGTCAAACGGCATATCACGCTTAGGATCAAAGCCAACCTCGCGGCCAAGCTCGACGATAGTGCGCACGTCCCTGTCGTTGTACCATTCCCACGGTAACGGAACGCATTCACGCTGGTAAGACTCACGCAGGATAATGTTATCGAATACAACGCCGTTCCCCCATACGCGCAGGCTACGAGGATTGGCGGCATTGGCCCGGATAAACTTATTCAGGTCATACAACGCAGACAGCAACGACGGCGCACCTTCAACGCAGATCGCCGCGCGGGCTTCGCTGCTTTGCTTCATCCACCAAATAATCGTATCGGCGTCAGGTGTCGCCTTATTGGCCATAGCGCTTTGCAGGTCAACAGCGGTATAGAACGATTCCCCCAGTTCGCCGTTGCGCGGTGAAAAGAGTACGGCTCCGATGGCCACAATAGGAGCGCAGGGCTTCTTACCCATAGTTTCAAGGTCAAGCATTAAATGGTTCATCAACTTTTCTCCAGGCATAAAAAAACCCACTTAGCAGCGGGCTTTATAAGAAATTTTAAGGAAAATCTCAGAGAGTTAATGAATTTTTAACTCTTTTTTAGCTTCTGAGACTAGGTCAGTAAGTAACTTTTTTGTAAGCTCGAAATCCCTTTCAGATGCTTCTAAACTGCTAAGAGCATCGTCGTAACAGTCATCCATTATTCTTTTTCTGGCACTTACGAAGTTATCTAAAATGATTTTGACATTTGCAGTTAATGTGAAATCAGCTAATTGTGCTATTCTTTCAAGCTCTTGAAGGTCAAGCCAGTATGCGGCTAACAACTTCTCCTCAATTTCTTTAGGATGCGGCTTAAATCTTGATTCTAAACCTTCCATTTTTTCATATTCGCAATCCAGGAGGTACTCATTAGCCATTTTGATTCGATACGCAATATTGATGATCTCGGTGAAAGTTTGCAGACGCTTCTCCCACCATTTTTCCTTGTAGAACTTATTTAGAGCAAATTTGGCAGAAAAATATGCAGCGAATGCTGCTACAACTAGCGGGACGATGATTTTGGATATAAAGTTCATAATTTCCAACGAAGACTGTATCGACGTAGCGCTCAATTTTTACTCCTTGGACTCTATTCCTCGCAATACGCACAATTATATCGTTATTTCCTAATCTATTTAAGCTCGTTCTCAATTTTTTGCATTCCCATCCTCCGGTGCTTCTGCCTGCATTCCGGTGCGGCAGGTATCCACGGCCGCACGGTAGATATCCTTGATTGTTCCCCATGGAACGGTGATTTCTTCCTCGAATTCTCCAGCATCGCCACAATCATCACAGCCTTCGCCGCCACATTCACGGCATCTAACCGTACAAGAAACTTTAAACTCACCAGACAGCGCACCTTTCGCGCCGTTTGCTGCGGTCAAAGTCAGCGGCATGATGCAATAGCCATCCGGTGTCGCTAGTTTGGCTCGGAGGGATTCACTTTCGATAATGATGGCCTGTGCAGCCTTGATGGAATCGTAACAACCATGCACGAACAGGCTTCCATCCCCGCTGCCGACGCCCATACTCATTGCTGTTTTGGCCTCCAGCTCGGCGATGTACTTTATTGCAGCTTCGGCAGTCCAGATTGTGAAGTCGATGTCATTCTGGCTGGGTGCAGGTAGTTCGCCGGATTTAACTTTGCGCCAGTAGTCGGCTGTAGCCTTCAAGTTATCCATTGCTCCTCCTTGGAGTTAGGTATCGATTACGGAGTTGTAATCATTGTGGGTAAGCAACTGCCAATTCTGGCCGTCATCTTTTGAAAGTAACCGCCAACGCTTATTAACCCGGAAGGTGAAGTATTTTTTACCGTGGGTTTTTCTGGGGAATATTTGACAGGCACTGAACTGGTTTAATATTTCCAGTGCCTTGGCGGTTATCCACGAAGGCGCGTTGTTCAAATTGACGCTCATTGCTGGTGGGCTTCATTGCGATAATCACTGATTATCTGCATCACCTCGTCTTTGCTGCCTTTGGAAAGCATAAGCATGTCGCTATCACCATTAACAATGGGAACGGCGTCAAAGAGCAGCTCCAGCATCCTGCGGGCTTTTTTGGCGCTGAATTGCGGCTGTGCGATGCTCTTAGTGACTTTCGTCTTACCAGCGTCCTCTGCCTTTTTCATTAATCTAGCGGCTTCTTTGTCAGCATAAACGCCGTGCTCGCGGTTGATGCTGATTGCCAGGGCGTAATTCATTGAACCGGTGCGAACCAGGCTTTTAACGTATGGGGTGCATTCCTGCAATTGAAGGTGCTGGAGAATGTCAGACTCAGACCGCTTAACTTTTTTGGCGATCTCCGCGTTGGTCCAGCCCTGGTTCACAAGCCGCTGATAAGCCGCTCCACGCTCAATTGGAGAGAGTGGTTTACCTTGAGAGCTAGTAATCATTAGGGCGATTTTATCGGCTTCTGAGCCTGCAAAATCCTTGCATTCAATACGCACAAGATTGTGGCCAGCTTCTCTTGCAAGCAACGCACCGCTATACCGGTGGTGCCCATCAATAACTTTTACGCCTCGCTCAGTAACCTCAACAACTAATGGCGGAATATACTCATTTTCAGCCATCCACGCGTCCCTAAACCCCTCAATATTTTCTTGAGACAGTTCACGAACGTTAAAACCCTCCTCTATATAAATTTCATCCAGAGGTACTAAAAATGTTTTCCTTGTCGCAATATCCGAGCCAATGCTTTCTCTTGCTGAATAACGCTGACTTAAAGTTGCCATAATTTATCTATCCATTCTGAGGGGTGAAAATGCTTCACTATGCGCCACACACGGCGGCGCATAAGGCTTCACTTTATTGGGATTTAATCAGGCTTAAATGCGGCCTTCGAAAAGAGGCACGTCCGGCAGTTGGTTTTGCAGGTCGACCAGAATTTCGTTGTACGCATGCTCAATGATTTTTTTCGGGTCGATCAGCTCATACCAGAGAGCCAGCTTCCCTTCGCGGAGACGGTAGCGAATGCGAGCATCAATCTGATATGGCGTGCCGTTATGGAATGGTGAAATGGCCAGAGCGATTCTTTCCGGCAGTTGCGTGTTGCCGCTGCCAGTTTTTTCGTTACTGAAAGCCATTTGATAGGTGCCATCATTCAGACGAGTGACCGCTTTAAATTCAGATGTGCGTGTTTCTTGGAAGGCCAGAACCATTTCTAAAAGTGCGTTGCCTGATGTGAGGTTTGAATCAGAGGCTGGCGCAATACAGTTAATATACTGCTCAATAAATTCTGCAAACGTCACCTGATCCATTTTTTCAGCGTCAAATTTATTAAACGCTTTCCACTCATCGGACAGAGGGCAGTCATATGTAACGACGTGCGTATTTTTGAACGGTGTTTTGCCATCCAAGTGATAGTCAAGCACCGCGCGGAAGCGAGTGTTTTCAGTGTCGGCGAAAATAACACTGCGCTCATCTTTGAAGCGGACTACATAGCCAATTAACGATGAGGGTGAGATAACAGCAACGTGTTGCTTAACCTGTTCTTCATCAACGATGAAGTCTTTCAGTGATTCAACCCGGTAATCACGCGGTACAATTGCGTAGGGAATGTCAGTTTTAATTAAGCTATTTGTTACTGCCAGTTCGGCAATATGCTTAACGGATTCATTATTGTTGGTAATGTCCATTTAATATCCTTTCCAGTTATGGATGGTTGGGGGGGTTAGCTGTTCTGTGCTAATTTAATAGGCGCAGTGGCAGGCTTGGTATCAATCACTTTCAAATCCATCTGCACTTGCGATGGATCATCACGCATTAAGTCGCCGTCTGCGGTTGAGAACATAATGGTGTCAGCCCGATCAAGTTCAGGAATGGATTTCTTGACGTTGGGCGTGATCTTCATTGTGTTTTCGTCGCGGGTGTTCAACATCTGGCAATTAAGCGTCAGAGTAATAGCGCCTTTCTTGCCAGTTTCGCGGACTTGTTTAATTACCTCGGCGAGCGCTTCGGTAAGTTCGGCATCGAGTGCGCCACGGTTGATATAAGCCAGTTGTTGGCTAAATGGGGTGCTTTTAATTTCAGACATGATATTTCTCCTCGTCACATACAGAGAAGAACTCAGGCCGGGTGACGCCCTCCACGGTTAGTAGATGCCTAAGTTCTTTTCTCTATGAAAAAGGGCGACCAGCCTATGAACATTATCTTCACCTCTCATGGGTTGAAGTTCGGTCTGGTCGCCAAAGACTACACACAGCAAAGCTATTAGAGCGGGTGGCCTTTCTGGCAGAGGATTTTGCGCAGGCGGGCGAAGAAGGTGAGGCGAACGGCCTGCACGGATGGAGCGATGCGCATAACGTCTACAACGATTGTGTTAGCATTGTGGTTGATCATGTTGAATCTCCGTTCTACTGGTCAGGCCCCGGCAAAGATTGGCGTCTGCAGCCGGGGCTATTTAATTCAGAAGTACCAGCGGGCGTAGCAGTTGAGCATGCTGGTACCATTGCAATGGCCGAATTCCGTGATGGCTCTCCGGCGCTGAGTGCGTATTTCCCGCCGAGCCCTGCGGCGGCAGCGCTTGGTTAAGGTAATTTTCATGGGGTGTCCTGCAATTGCGCCCCGTAGGGCGCGGTGGGTGTTACTTCTTGTTAAAGGGAAAAGTAACAACTTGGCGAACTGTTGGCGCTCTGTTGAATGCGCTATCCAACCACTTAAAACGGTGATACCAGCGGCGACCATATTCACCAGAAACGAATCGCTTGATTGTAATTTTCATCGTGTAACCCTCTGCTGTTAGTCGGCCATCTGGCGTGCAATCCAGCGCTGTGCGCCAACTGCGGTTTTGAAATCGCGGCTCTTGGTGAATGTCATCGCGGTAAACGTGCCGTTGCCGTTTTGGATAACGCCGGTTTTTACTGATTCGTTATTGCCCATATCGTGAGTAGTGTTCATCGCTGATCCTCAGTAGTTTTATGCCTGTCCGCCGGATGCTCTCGGCGGCAGGGTAAATCCACTCGTCATTTTTAGGCTGGTTGCTGCGTTAATGGGTCGCCATGCCAAACTGCCCAGTGCTCAATGCGCTTCCTTTCCCCTGGTGCGTCGCTGCGGGAACCCGACCTGTAACACCGTCGTCGCGAATCTCTTACTGCTTCATTGGCCTATCTCCTTATGGTTGTTAAAGAGCTTGTCCAGTCGATCACCCTCTGAAGGTGGCTGTCCGGTGATTTCATCGCTCACCGTGTGGCGTGTGGCTTTCCGTAACGTTTGTGGCGGTGGTTTGCTGGTGGCGTTGCGGTGTTGATGGGTTAAGATTACCCAAGGTATTTATTATTGTAAATACGCAAGGTATTTATTTTTAATGGCATGATGCTATCCAAATGAATCTCTTAGGTATTTATTTTTTGATGAGGATTGAGATTTAGAGGGAGGTAAAGCGAAGGTGGTGATAATTTGGCAAGAAAAAGCCCAGCATTCAGCTGGGCATAGATTACACCAGACGCATCATGGTCTGTATCGCAACTCCAATAATTTTACAGTTACCATTGATCTCTTTCATGGGCCATGCGGGGTTAAGTCCCTTGAGGTACTTTTGTCCGCCATCAATGATAAGTTTTTTAAAGGTAGCCTCGTTTGCGTCGATCATTTTTGCGATAACCAAGCTACCGTTAACCGCTTCTCGGCCTGTATCTATCAAGACTAATGTTCCCTCAGGAATGCTTATCCCTGTTGGCGCTGTCATAGAATCACCATCGACACGCAACCAGAACGCCTTACCGAAAACTTTTGCATCAGACTCGTACCATTCATCGATTTGATCGATGCTGTACGGTTCCATAGCTTCCGCCCAGGCTCCTGCTTGAACCCAGCTGATCAGCGGATACTCCCTACCTTTGTTGTAAGGCCCTATGTATTTAATGTTTGAAGGCTCACGCGAAAGCATCTTTTGAGCCTCGTTCCCGATAGAAGGACTGAAATCGGCAATCGACACCTGGAGTATCTTTGCAAATGCAGCCGCTACAGAGAGGTTCAGTGCATTTCTCCCGTTAAGGTAATGGCCAACAGCACCTTGTGTAATCCCCAATTCGTCCGCGATGGTGTACTGCGTGACGCCCAGTGATTTCTTCTTCGACTCATACAAAGCTTTGAGACGTGCGGCATCTTCAAGCTGTTCTGTCGTCAGGCTCTTTTTGGATTCCATAACAGTCATTCTAATACCGTCACTATTAAAATTAAAAATACCCACCATATTGACAGCTATAAATACCCAAAGTATTCTTTCGGCATAGTAACTAAACGGAGCGTACCTATGAGTCGGATGACATTAGCCGATTACGCCAAGATTCATGGCCAGGCCAAAACTGCCAGCGACTTTGGAGTAATCCAGTGTGCAATCAGCAAAGCCATTCGTAGTGGTCGCGATATTTTTGTGACCATTCAACAAGATGGAAGCGTTAAAGGGGAAGAGATTCGTCCTTTCCCCAGTCATAAAAAAGCCTCTTAACACGCCTTTGGTAGCTGAGATAAGCATTATCCAACAGCGATGACTTAAAGGTAACCACAGCCCGAGGAACACAACTGTGTCACAGCAAAAAGCGCCGGATTGGCAGGCAGAGAAACAGCCTGAATGGGTAATTAGTGCCGCCCGCAAAATTATCACTGGTCTGCCTGGCGGTTATGCAGAGGCAGCTAACTGGCTGGGGGTGACTGAGGACGCGCTGTTTAACCGTCTTCGCCCAAACAGCAATCAAATTTTTCCGATTGGCTGGTTCATGGTGTTGCAGCGTGCTGGTGGAAATACCCACTTTGCCGACGCCGTATCCCGTCAATCGCACAGCGTGAACGTGCCTCTGCCCAAGGTGGAAGACGTCGACCGCGACGATATCAACAGCAAGCTGATGGAAGCTATCGAGTACATCGGCAAGCACTCCGAATTAGTCCGCAAATTCACTGAAGACGGCGAGATTGACGACGTTGAACGTAAGGCTTTGGACGAAAACACACACAAGCTGATGGCGACGTTCCAAGAGCACGTCATCTTGCTTTACAGCGTGTTCTGCCCCGCAGAGGAACCTAAACCCGTGAGGTAAGCGTATGCAGTCTGCAACGTTTGTTCGAACCGTCATGCCCACGGTGTTTTGCCGTGAGGATGCCGTATGGATTCAAGAACAGCTTGGCATGTTACCGCCTGCGCAACGCGGAAAGATTGCGCTCGCATACGCGGAGGCTTACCAGGCTGCATTTGACCTCGCAGAGGTTTCATACCAGCAAGACAACGCGGGCCGCAGGGCAGCGAATACACGGCTCAGAACCTACGTCGAACGGTATTCACGGGCAGGCCAGGGAATAACAACAGCGCCACCGCTGGTGGGGCAGAACGGGAAAGCGGCATGAAAATTTTTAACGGTTTTTTTTTAAACGGGGGAGAGGGGAAGGGTAAGAGGGGGGAAAGGGGGGTGATCGGGTTGGGGTGTGGGGGCAGGAACAGGCTTTACCAGAGGGAAGATCTTTAAGGGATCGAGTTGTTAAAAAGCGCCAAACGGAAATTTAGACGGCTAGACGATAAAACGAGGAATGAAACGATGATGCTTACCATCCAGCCACGCGAAAAACAGATTGTTGCACTGAATATGCTGCGCTCGGCATGGAAGCAACACGGCTCATTCATGATGTATGCGCCGGTAGGGTTCGGCAAAACGGCAATCGCTGCGCTTATCGCCAGCGGGTTCATCAGTCGCAACATGCGCATAATGTTTGTGGCCCCGTATACCGTCCTGCTTGACCAAACAGCTAACCGCTTCATTGAGTACGGCTTGCCTGCTGAAGAGATTGGCTATATCTGGCGTGACCACCCGGCCTATGACCCGAGCCGCCTTATTCAAATTGCCTCTGCCGATACGCTTATCCGTCGTGACTTCCCGGAAAACATCGATCTGCTGATCATTGATGAAGCCCACCTGAAGCGCAAAAAGATTCTGGAAATCATCGACCACCTGACGAGCAACACCGACGTGAAGGTTATCGGCCTGTCCGGTACACCGTTCTCCGCCTGGCTTGGGACGTATTACCAGAAGCTGATCAAACCGACCACGATGAAAGAGCTGATCGCAATTGGCGCACTCAGCAAATACGAATTTTACGCACCATCACACCCTGACATGAGCGATGTGAAAACGTCGGTACAAGCAGGTTATGGCAGGGACTACAACGAAACGCAATCCGGCGAGGTCATGAGTGACCCGACGCTGGTGGGTGATATCGTCAAGAACTGGCTGGAGAACGGCGAAGACCGCCCGACGATCTGCTTCTGCGTCAACGTGGCCCACGCAAATTACGTGACCGTTGAATTCAGCCGGGCGGGTGTAATGGTTGAGGTTATGACGGCATCAACACCCCATGAAGAACGCCAACTGACGATCAGCCGCTTTGAACAGGGCATCACTAAGATCATCATCAACGTTGGGGTGCTGGTGGCTGGCTTTGACAGTGACGTCCGCTGCATCATTTTTGCCCGCCCGACTAAATCAGAAATCCGGTGGATACAGATTCTGGGCCGTGGCCTTCGCCCTGCGCCTGGGAAAGATCATTGCATCATCTTCGACCACACCGGCACCGTCCATCAGATGGGCTACCCCGACGATATCGAATATGACTACCTGCCAGCCACCTCGGACGGGATGGAAGATGCCCCGGCCCGTGTGGTTAAAAACGAACAGCCAGAGCGCCTGCCGAAAGAATGCACCCAATGCCATTACGTGAAGCCGGTCGGCATTTACATCTGCCCGAAATGTGGTTTCAAGCCGATCGCTGGTGAAGACATCGACACTGACAAAACCCGCAGCCTCAAGAAAGTTAAGCAGGCCAAGGAGCTGATCACTAAAGAGGTGAAACAAGCCTGGTGGAGTCAAATTCTCTATTACCAACGCACGCGCAGCGCACAGGGGAAACCCGTTAGCGATGGCTGGTGCTCGCACGTCTACCGCAAAAAATTCGACACATGGCCCAACGGGCTGCACAGAACGCCAATGGCTATCACGCCGGTGGTGAGCAACTTCATTAAATCAACACAGATAGCCTACGCAAAATCTAAGCAGGGGAAAGCCGCATGAATACCAAACAGGCAGCTATAGGTCACTGGTCAAAAATATTCGACTTCTACGGCTTACCACCGATTACCGGCAAAAAACATTTTAAGGGGGAATGCCCGCTGTGTGGGCGTAAGGGGAAGTTCCGTTGTGACGATAAGAACGGGACCGGCTCCTACATTTGTTCATGCGGCGCGGGTGACGGTTGGGCATTGTTAACCGGCGCTACCGGGAAGGATTTCAAAACGCTGGCGTCAGAGGTCGATAAGCTGGTGGGGCGTACATATTCACCGGAAGAGAGCTATCAGGCTGGTGGCCCTTCTTCTGGTATAGCCTCCCAACGGCAACGCGTCAGCTGCAAGTTTGCAGGGTTAACAGGTTTACGCGGCACTGGCGCTGATCGCTATCTAAAACAGCGAGGTATTACCAGCCTGCCGATCGAGAACGTGCGTTATTGCGATCGTCAACGCGCTGCCGGTGGTGAATACCAGTCTATCTATGCATTGGCAACGGACGACAAGGGCGAACTGTGCTACTTGCACCGCACCCTGTTGGACGGCGACCAGAAAGCCACCGTTGCTGGCGCACCGAAGAAAATGATGCGACTGCAAGAGGACAGCTACCTTGAACACGCCACCTCTGTTGCCATTCGTATGTTTCCGCCGTCTGCAACGTTGGGTATCGCAGAAGGTATAGAGACCGCGCTTTCCTGCCACCAAATAACCCAGTGCAACACCTGGGCGACGCTGAACGCCACTTTCATGAAGAAGTTCCGCGTACCCCGTGGCGTACAGCGCCTGATCATCTTCGCCGACGCTGACGCATCTGCTACGGGCCATGCTGCCGCCTTTGAATGTGCTCGTGCCAATCTCTTGGCAAAAAACGATCTCCAACAAGTCTCAGTCCGCTGGCCTAAATCTGGCGACTTCAACGATCTGCTGCTTAACGGCTCAGAAGTCTACGAGTGGATATTCCACCGTGAGGGAAAAAATGAAAAAGCCAACTAAGCCCAAGCAGTACAAGGACAAGGTCTGCGCTCAGTGTGGAACGACATTCACGCCGGAGAAGTACCTGCAAAAAGTCTGCGGCCCGCTCTGCGCTATGCACTACCAGCGCGACGCACGCAAACGCCAGGAGGAAAGGGTACGTAAGGACAAGCTGAAGATTCGCAAGCTGGCGGTTAAGCCTCTGCGTTATTTCATCAACCTGGCCCAGACAGAGTTCAACGCGTATATCCGCGAACGTGACGCAGATGAACCATGTATCAGCTGCGGTCGCCACCATAAAGGCCAATACCATGCCGGGCATTACCGCACCGTAGGGAGCAACCCAGAGCTGCGCTTTGATGAAGATAACTGCCATAAGCAGTGCTCGGTCTGTAACAACTTCAAGTCCGCGAACCTGAGTGAATACCGCCCTAATCTGATAGCCAAGATAGGCCAGGCACGTTTTGACCGGTTGATGGGGCCACCGCCCAAGGTAGGCAAGTTAGGCCGCAGTGACTACGAACGTATCCGCGACACATATAAAGCTAAGCGCAAAGCATTGAAGCAGGAGAAGGCAGCATGACCCCGAATCAGAGACGACAAATCAAACACAACGCATGGACAACTGTTGCCGGTGTTTCTCGCAAGAAGTACCTGGGCAAGTTCCAGCGACTGACCCGCCTGCAAACATTGTGGATCACCTCCTTACTGAACGCGTGGGGTGATATGTACGGCGGCAATACTGATGGGAAGTTGAAGTGCAGCGGCGGCAGCGGTGTTTGGGGGCAAATCATGCCTGAACAGTGGGACGATGAAAGTGCGGCCCGAATTGTGAAGGTGATGGCAGACTTGCGCGCCCTCGGCTATCGCGGTGAAGAGCAGCTGAAGAAAGCAACCACCATTCTCTGGCCTCAACGCTCTCTGGAATCAATGCTGGTGGCTGCTGATGCTGGAGAAGAGTGCGACTTCATGGAAAAAGCGGTGCTGGTGTCAATGAAGCACGATAACCCGGTCTATGTGATTGGCAAGCTGTTCTATACGGGCCGCAACAACACCGTGTCGGTACTTGGGCGCTATATGCAAAATCATTACGCCCCATGGCTGACACGCGACCAGGTGGATGACAGGGTGCGTTGGTGCATTGAAATATTCAATTCTTCGGTGTTCTTCGCCGTTCGTGCAGCTATCTGCATCGAAAATGAAGAAAGTTGCAAAAATAACTTGAAAATAGCCAAGGAAGCTGCATAATACAGGTATGCTTTCGCGAAGCTGTACCATCAAGCGATGCAACAGAATGACCCGCCAGTGAGCGGGTTTTTTTACGCAAAAATGTTGCGCACGAAAGTTACTTTCTTATCTGCATCCCACACAATAACGCACGATCATGCACCGAACATGTCGACTATGTGCATTACCTTAATGGTAATGTGCTGTGAACGTGCAGATATCTCCGCTTAAACGTAATGTAAATGCGCTGAACAAGACGCTAAAATGAGCAGGTTAGCCTTGCCTAATTATCGCCCGGGCTATTACAATGAGGAATAACTAAACTTTATAGTTTGAAAGCCCGTGTGTGATGTGAGAAGGAGGATATTGAGATGCTTAAGAGACGATTCGATGCGGAGAAGGCTATTGAGGCCATTCTGTACGTTGCCTCCAATGCACCGATCCCTGACTTGTACCATGTCGGCAAGATTTTGTACTATGCTGATCGCATCCATCTTGAGAAATATGGTCGCCAGATTACGGGCGATAGATACAGGGCAATGTATAACGGACCTGTCGCGTTCGGGGTGTATGATCTTCTAAAAACAAGCAACAAAGAAAAGTCGGAAAAACAGTATTGTCCTTGTGACAAAAAACTTGTGACTAGTGCTTTCGAAATGCTTGGAGAAGAAGAGGATCATCTGATCATCAAAAAGCGTGACTATGATGTTGATCTTTTCAGCAAGTCGGATTTCAAGTGTATTGATGAAGCTATCAAAATGGTTGGTAGCTTAGGATTTGGTGATTTAAATGACTTCAGTCATGACGAAGTTTGGAAGTCAGTAAAGTTAAACCAGGAAATCCCCTTGGAAACCATTGCAGGTCATTGCAAAGATGGTGAACTCTTGGTTGAATACCTCCGTGGCTGATGGGGGGTATGATGGCAAACTTGGGTTCTCTATTTGGTGTTGGATTTACAGAGCAATTAGCTGACGCTAATTTGATTGCTGGCGCAGTAATCTATATGCCTTGTGAATTTACCACGCCTCCGAAGAATAAGTATTTGTTGGTGGCGTGCTGTGAACCTGAGTTGTTGGTTTTGGTCATAAACTCCGAAATCAATCCCTTCATAGCTGAACGTCCTGAACTCTTAGATTGCCAGGTTGACGTACCTCAAGCAGATCACGATTTTTTGCAGCATGATTCATACGTCAACTGCATCCAAACCCATACTGCTTTTAAGATGACAGCTATACGTGAAGCTATAGTGGCTAATTATCCCGCCGTCTATAAAGGAAGACTTGCTGATTATGTAATTCGGCAAGTAATAGACGCCGTAGATAGGTCAGAAACTATGGAAGTTCGTTACTGTAAAATGATAAAGCAAGGATTAGCGTCCTGCCTAACTAAAACCCGCATCTAGCGGGTTTTTTTATGGAAAAATTAAAGCGAAGCTCCATCCGAAATTAACTCGGCACCCCAGTTGAGGGGGGGTGTCGGTATCTGGTGGATGGTGCTTCGCCTTAATGTTTGTGAAGTGGGCGGCGGAAGGGTGAGGTAACACCCTGTCCACCAGTTGCTCATGTCAATGGTCACAAGCGAACCTTTGCCCGTGCTGCTAACAGCAGGACGAGCCTATCAAACAAGGGCGCTTATGATATCCAGCACACGTCTTGTCAACGCTGACACACTCGAATATATCAAAACCCTGCCTGATGACTGCATCGACCTGATTGCGACTGACCCGCCGTATTACCGGGTGAAGTCTTGCGACTGGGATAACCAATGGAAAACCGAGGCTGAGTATTTAGCCTGGCTGGATTCATTGCTGGTGGAGTTCTGGCGGGTGCTAAAGCCGAACGGCAGTCTTTATATGTTCTGTGGTAGCCGCTTGGCCTCTGATACTGAGCTGTTGGTTCGTCAACGTTTCGACGTACTGAGCCACATCGTATGGGCTAAGCCGTCCGGCGCATGGAAGCGACAGCATAAAGAAGGGCTACGTGCATTCTTCCCTGCTACCGAGCGGATCATTTTCGCCGGTCACTATGCTGGGCCGATACAGCCAAAGATTGACGGCTATGCGGTGAAATGCACCGAGCTTAAGCAAAACGTATTCAAACCGTTGATCGACTACTTCAAATCTGCCAGGCAGTCTCTTGGTGTCACTACGAAGGACATTAACGCGGCGACAGGTAAGCAGATGGCCAGCCATTGGTTTAGTGAGAGCCAGTGGCAGCTACCGAGTGAAGAGCAGTATCACAAGCTTCAGGCACTATTTGACCGCATAGCTAATGAGAAGCATCAGGCTGGTGGGTTGAATCGTGCCCATCATGAACTGGTAAAGGAATACAAAACCCTAAACCGTGAATATCTGGAGTTGTGCCAAGAATATAAATCATTGCGGCGCACCTTCACGGTATCTGCTGCGGTGCCTTACACCGACGTTTGGACTTATCCGCCGGTAGCCTTCTATGCCGGTAAGCATCCATGCGAAAAGCCTGCTGAAATGATGGAGCATATCATCAGTGCCAGCAGTCGCCCAGGTGATGTCGTTGCTGACTTCTTCATGGGTTCCGGCTCAACGATTAAGGCGGCTATCAAGCTGGGCCGCATTGGGCTGGGGGTTGAGTTGGAACCAGACAGATTCGAACAAACACAGCGGGAAATCTTCCCGAGTAACTAAGTCGCCCTGGCATTTGCCGGGGCTTTTTGTTTCTACCACCCGACGATCGGGCACAGCCCCGGCAGGGGGAGGATATGAGAATGCCAAACACTCCGCATGGCTGGACGGAAATCAGTGAAATCTTGGCAAGCTGGTGGCGCGGTGATGTGCCGATCGGTGGCGTGGTTATGGCTGTAGTCATGGCTGTATTACGAATGGCCTATTCCGGTAGCAGTAAGAGAGAAACCTTTTTTGAAGGGTTGATGTGCGGCGCGGTAGCACTGACGACTTATTCGGCCCTGGATTACTTCGACGTCCCGAAAGCCTTAACGGTGGGCATCGGTGGCTTCATCGGTTTCGTCGGCGTGAAAAAACTCAGTGCGTTCCTTTCCGGGTACGTAGGCAATCGCTTTGGTGGAGGTAATCAGGATGCGAACAAGTAACAAGGGCCGTAACTTTATAAAGGGGTTCGAGTCCCTTGAGCTGGTGGCTTATCCAGACCCAGCGACAGGCGGTAAGCCTTGGACAATCGGATGGGGTCATACCAAGGGTGTAAAGCCAGGTGATCAAATCACTCAGCAGCAGGCAGAGCAATTCTTCTCTGACGACTTGGCCGTGTTTGAGCTGACGGTAAACAGCGCTATCAAGCGCCCAATGACGCAGAACCAGTTCGACGCGATGGTATCGCTGGCGTTCAACATCGGCGGGCCAGAGTTTGCTGGTTCAACACTGGTGAAAAAATTCAATGCCGGTGATGTGCTGGGGGCTGCTGACCAGTTCCCTCGCTGGAAGTTTGGCAAAGGAAAGGTAATGCCTGGACTTGTGAAGCGCCGCGCGGGCGAACGTGAAGTGTTTTTGTCATGAGCACTGCATTCAGCTTGCGCACGATGGCGATCGGGTTGCTGCTGGTGGCTTTGATTGTCGTCAGCAGGTTGGCGTTTTACTTCCACGCAAACGCTGTAACGGCTGGTGGGAAGGTTGAGCAGCTTCAAAGCGATAACAACCTGCAGACAGCGACCATTGCCGCCCAGGTGTTTCTGTTTCAACGCGCCAACGCTATCAGTAACGCAGCGAGCCAGTACGGCATTAATACTGACGTGGCCACCCAGGGGAAAGAAATTGAATACCGGACAATCCTCAAAAATCAGTCTACGTGCGATTTGGTTGTGCCTGCCGCTATTGCTGGTGGGTTGCTCGACTACACGAACCGCCTACGTTCCGGCGCAATGTCAGCCGATACCGGCGACGTTGACTCAACCCGTACTGGCACCACTGCCGCCAGCACGCTGACCTATTGCCAGGCTGTGTTGTGGATTGACCCATTGCTTGCAGCTATCGACAAAGCGAACAACCAACTGCTGGCTATTCGTCAGCTTGATGATGAAAGGAAGAAACCATGAGCAGATATTTCTATGAGCAACGCCGTCGCCGTCAGGAAGAAGAGCGCCGTCGTAGGGAGGAGCAGAGTACTGCTGGAACTGGTAGTGACCTACTGAACCCTCTTAACCCACTAAGCCCGGTATTCGTTGGTGCTGATTACAGTAATGATTACAGCACCGGCAGTTCTGACAGTAGTGCCGGCGATTCAGGCTCCTGTAGCTCCGATTAACGTTTTTGGAAGGTTAGCAAATGTTCAAATATGAATTAGGGCAGGCAGCCATAACGACCACTGGTGAGGAGTGCGTAATTTTAGGGCGTGCCGAGTACACCAGTGAGCCGAACATGTACCTGCTGCGCTGGCCTTCTGATAATGGAACAGAGGCGGAAATCTGGTTTAAAGAGGATGAGCTAACGGCTGTTGCCTCAATGCCTGAACCATCAGCATAAGCAGCATTACAGGTGGTCTTTAAGAGGGCCACCGATAATGTACTTGTAATTTTCAGAGTAGCCCCCATTTATATTATGTTACTCGCAATTCGGACGAGTTCATTGAATGGGACAGGATATGCTTAACGATTATTTTAAGTGTGATCAAATGTCAGGGGATGAAGGCGTAGAACAACACAAACGCCTTTTGGCTGTTCAGGCTGCCCTTGAGATTGTAAAAGCCTCAGTATCAGCAGGCGGTGGAGAGGCAGGGCTAAGAAAAACTGATTGCGATCTGGAATACACAACAAAGCATTTGAGTAATTTAGCTGACGCTATTCAAGAAGCCCTTGAGTTACAAGACGAAGAATAAGATGGCTAAGGCCAACGATATAAGCTAACAGAACCCGCCAAGTGCGGGTTTTTTAATGCATGAAGCCATCAACCTGTATCAACGGGCTGGTGGCTTTTTTATTACCACTACCACCACTAAGAGAGACGACCATGTACACGCTTAAAATTGTCACTGCTAACCGAAACGAAATCATCTATGCCGTTGATTCCATCGAATGGAAACGGGTAGAGAAAACAATCTATGGCGATACCAGCACCGGCGACCCATTGAAGCTTACCCTTCTTCTTGGTGATACCGCCTATCTGACCAACAGCCACAATCGGACGGTTGCGACGTACACCAACCCGGTAACGCAAAGCGAGGCCGCCGCGTGAAAGAGCCGAGGATATACGGCAGCAAGTGGGATAAGGCACGCCGTGCATTCCTCCAACAAAACCCGCTGTGTGTCATGTGCGCACAGCAGGGACGAACGGTAGCCGCTGTTGTCGTTGACCATATCGAACCGCATAAGCTGAAGGATGCGATTAAATCCGGCAACTCGGTGTTGATTGCGAAGGCGCAGAAGCTGTTCTGGGACAAGAAGAACTGGCAGGGCTTATGCACCCCTCACCACAGCGGCACAAAGCAGCGGATGGAGAAGAGCGGCACGGTAATCGGATGTGATGCCGACGGTATGCCGCTCGATCCTAACTCGCACTGGAGTAAGTGATGACGCAAGACCAACAAACGTTACTGATGTTCAAGGGCCTGATTGCTTCGCTATCAGAAGAAAGCCAGGCGAAGGTGAAGGAAGCCGAGGAAAGGTTGCGTGACGTGCTGCGCAGTTACCCTGACGGTGAGGCTATGGTGGCCTTCGGTTTCATCGGTGCCGAGCTTCAAACGGGTGGTATGGAAACGATTGAAAAGTGAAATCATTGCAGATGCAATGATAATGATTCGCATCAACCGAGGGGGGAGGGGAAAACTTCAAACCCTTTGCTCCGAATGACCTATCACCGTCCTTTCTGTGCACAACCGCGAAATGAAAAGTTTTTTTCTGGGTGATTTTTCAATTATTTTGAAATGGTTTCATGTGCAATCATTTTCCGTGTAATCAATAAATTGTCGCCGTCTGATGGGAGGTTTCTATGGCCGGTCGTCGCCCGAAACCGACCAAATTAAAATTGGTGACCGGCAATCCGGGCAAAAGAAAACTTAATGATAATGAGCCGCAACCCGCCCGCGAAATTCCCAGCCCTCCCTCTCACCTTACTGATTGGGGGAAGACTGCCTGGGGGCGGATGACCGTTCTTCTCGATGGTATGGGCGTTTTGACCGTTGCAGATACTTTTGCACTTGAGCGCCTGTGCGATATCTATGCTGACATCCTCCAGCTCCGAAACACGATCACCGATGAGGGCCGCACCTATACGGTTCAGACTGAGGGCGGTTTTCTGATTAAGGCCAACCCGGCCGTATCCATGCTGGCAGACGCCGATCGGCGATTTAAAAGTTATTTGGTGGAGTTTGGTCTGACGCCGGCCGCCAGGTCAAAGGTGCAAGTCAATGGTGGAGAAAAAGAAGAAGACCCGCTCAACCAGTTCTTCGGTTGATCCCGCAACCCAATACGCAATGGACGTCACTTCGGGTAAAGAGCTTGCTGGGCCTGATATTCGTAATGCTTGCGCCAGGCACCTGCGTGATCTGGAACATGGCCCGGCACGCGGGCTGGCATGGGATGCAGATTCCGCTCAGCGGGCAATAGATTTCTTTTCGAAAGTGCTCAAGCTGAACGGTGGTGAGCATGAAGGTCAACCCTTTATTCCGTTAGCCTGGCAGTGCTTCGTCATTGGTTCCATTTTTGGATGGAAGAACAGCGACGGATATCGGCGCTTTCGAATGGTTTACGTTGAGTCTGGTAAAGGATCGGGTAAATCCCCGCTGGCGGGTGGTGTCGGGTTGTACTGCCTGGTTGCTGACAAAGAGCCTCGCGCTGAAGTCTACGCAGCGGCCACCAAAAAAGACCAGGCGATGATCCTTTTCCGTGATGCTGTTGCAATGGTTGACCAATCGCCCGCACTATCACAGCGGATAGATAAGTCTGGTGGAACCGGGAAAGAGTGGAACCTGGCATTTGTTCAAACAGGTTCGTTTTTTCGTCCAATAAGTTCCGACGATGGCCAGTCTGGCCCGCGCCCACACTGCGCACTGATCGATGAGGTGCACGAGCACAAAAGCAACCAGGTTGTTGAGATGATGCGTGCGGGGACGAAAGGCCGCCGGCAAGCGCTCATTTTCATGATAACCAACAGCGGCCACGATAAAACGAGCGTCTGCTACGACTATCACGAATATGGTCGGAAGATTGCGGCTGGCATGGAAGAGGATGACAGCTTCTTCAGTTTCATTTGCTCCCTTGATGAAGGCGATGACCCTTTCAAGGATGAGTCGTGCTGGAAGAAAGCCAACCCGTCATTGGGCCATACCTTCAACGAACGATATCTGCGTGAGCAGGTTACTCAGGCACGCGGCATGCCAGGCAAAGAAAGCATTGTCCGCAGGCTTAACTTTTGCCAGTGGGTTGATGCGGCTAACCCGTGGATGGGTAGCGATGTCTGGATGGGGTGCGAGTCTGATTTTGACCCGGACGAGATGATCGGGGAGGAGTGTTACGGCGGGCTTGACCTGTCAGGGACGCGAGATTTAACCGCGCTGGCGCTTTATTTTCCGAAGCGTAAGCGGTTGATGGTCGAGTTCTGGACGCCGAAAGAAACGCTGCTTCACCGTGCTAAAACTGACCGTGTTCCGTATGACATGTGGGAAAAGAAAGGTTTTATTTTCTCAACGCCGGGTAATGCGGTGAAGTACGGATTCGTTGCCGAGCGGATCGCTGACTTGGCCCTGCGATTTCACATCAAGGCAATCGCCTTCGACCAATACCGAATTAAATACCTGGAACCTGAGCTGGAGGAGGCTGATGTGAGCGTGCCGCTTATTCAGCATGGGCAGGGTTTTTACAAGGCGGCCGATTCTGGGCTGTGGATGCCGCACTCTATCGAGCTGTTTGAAGGGCTACTGGATGACAAAGAGGTTGAGATTTTGACGAACCCTTGTCTGCGCTGGAATGCAGCCTCGGCAGTTATCGAAACCGATCAGAAGAACAACCGAATATTTGCGAAGAAAAAAAGCACCGGTCGAATAGATGGTGTGGTTGCGTCAGCAATGGCCATTGGGGCGGCTGATGGGGAGGTTGAGGACGATTTCAACCTGGATGATTTCCTTTCCAGACCGTTGAGTATGTGATGGCAGAAAATAATTACAGTATTGACCTGCGCACCAATAACGGCTGGTGGGCGCGTGCGGCGTCGTGGTTTGTGGGCGGACGCCTGGTAACCCCTAATCAGGGATCGCAAACCGGCCCAGTGTCTGCTGGCGGCTCTCTCGGTGATTCCGTTGTTACCGATGAACGGATATTACAAATATCCACTGTGTGGCGATGCGTTAGCCTGATATCGACGCTGACCGCCTGCCTACCACTGGACGTGTTCGAAACCAACAAGGAAGATAACCGAACCAAGGTGGGGCTGGATAATTCTCTGGCTCGCCTGCTGCGGTATTCACCTAACCCCTACATGACCTCGCAGGAGTTTCGCGAGGCAATGACCATGCAGCTGTGTTTCTACGGCAACGCCTATGCGCTGATCGAGCGTAATGGGCTGGGCGACGTAATTAGCCTGATCCCGTTGCAGTCGGCAAATATGGATGTGCTGCTGGAAGGTAAGCAAATCGTTTACAAGTACCAGCGCGATCATGAGTTTGCCCGTTTTAAACAGCGCGACATATTTCACCTGAAAGGGTTCGGCTTCAATGGCCTGGTGGGGCTATCTCCTATCGCCCATGCGGCCAAATCTGGCGGCGTTGCGGTGGCAATGGAAGACCAGCAGCGAGATTTTTACGCCAATGGTGCCAAGTCTCCGAAAATTCTCTCGGTCGGCGACCGGGTGATGACAAAAGAGCAACGCGATCAGGTCGAAGCGAACTTCAAGGAAATTGCTGGCGGCCCGGTGAAAAAACGTTTGTGGATATTAGAGGCTAATTTCGCGGCTCATGATATTGGCGTCAGCCCGCAAGACGCCGAAACAATGGCCTCCCGCAAATTTCAGGTCAGTGAGTTGGCACGTTTCTTTGGCGTACCGCCGCACCTCGTCGGCGACGTTGAAAAATCGACGTCATTCGGAACCGGCCTTGAGCAGCAGAATCTCGGCTTTCTTCAGTACACCCTGCAGCCGTACATCACACGCTGGGAACAGTGTATTCAACGCTGGATTGTTAAGCCGGGTGATTTGGGGCGTTACCACGCCGAACACAATCTCGATGGGTTGTTGCGTGGTGATTCTGCATCGCGTGCAACCTTCATGAAAGCAATGGGGGATGCAGGCTTGCGAACCATCAACGAAATGCGGCGCCTGGATAACTATCCGCCGTTACCGGGTGGAGACGTCGCCATGCGGCAATCGCAAAACGTACCACTCACCGATTTAGGCAAAGAACCTCGCGAAAGCGGGGTTTAGTTTTTTAGGGGGCTTTGATGCCAGACATTAAAAAAACGCTGTCCTTTGAAGAGACGGAAATCAAATTTCTTGGGGACGGCACGCAAGGCATTTTCGAAGGCTATGCATCCGTGTTCGGCAATGTCGATTCAGATGGCGACATTATCCTCGCCGGCGCATTCAAAAACACCCTGCAAACCCAAACCCGCAAAGTGGCGATGTTCTTCAATCACCGCGCCTGGGAGCTGCCTGTCGGTAAGTGGGACGCGTTGCAGGAAGACACAAAGGGGTTATTTGTCCGTGGGCAACTTACCCCAGGGCATAGCGGCGCCAGTGACCTGAAAGCGGCCATGCAGCATGGCACCGTTGAGGGGATGTCCGTCGGTTTCTCCGTGACCAAAGACGATTACTCGCTGGCGGCGAACGGCGGACGCATTTTCAAAAACATTACGGCGCTGAGAGAGATCAGCGTGTGCACTTTCCCGGCAAACGAACAGGCCGGGATATCGGCGATGAAGAGCATCGATGGTATCGAAACTATTCGTGATGTTGAGAACTGGCTGAGGGACTCAGTGGGTTTAAGCAAATCACAGGCAGTGGGGCTTATTGCCCGGTTTAAGTCGGCTGTTCGGAGTGAGTCCGAAACTGACGAAAACAAAACAGATATCTCTGCGCTGATCGAGCGCATTAGTTCATTCCCTCAATCATTAGG
Source organism: Serratia sp. OS31 (assembly GCF_014164835.1). Classification (NCBI taxonomy): domain Bacteria; kingdom Pseudomonadati; phylum Pseudomonadota; class Gammaproteobacteria; order Enterobacterales; family Yersiniaceae; genus Serratia; species Serratia sp. OS31. The sequence goes on from NZ_JACJFQ010000031.1 coordinate 61,421, forward strand.
AAAATAACATGTCCGAATTAGCCCAAATTCAAAAGGCGATCGAAGATTCGCAGAAAAACATGACCCAGCTTTTCGATGCTCAGAAAAAAGAGATTGAAGAGACGGGCCGTGTGTCCAAACAACTGCAGGACGATCTGGTCAAGGTTCAAGAGGAACTGACCAAATCCGGCACCCGCCTGTTCGACCTTGAGCAAAAAGGCGGCGCAGGCGCTGAAGACCCCGACGCCAAGAAAGACTTTTCCGAGCGTGCCGCAGAAGGTCTGATTAAGACCTGGAACGGCAGCACAGGTTCCTTTGAAGCGAAGACCTTCAACAAATCCCTGGGCAGTGATGCCACCTCTGCCGGCTCGCTGATCCAGCCGATGCAGGTGCCGGGTATTGTTGCACCGGGCCTTCGCCGTTTGGTTATCCGTGACTTGCTGGCGCAGGGCCGCATTTCAAGCAACTCGCTGGAATATGTGCGTGAAAAGCTGTTCACCAACAGCGCCAAGCCGGTTAAAGAGAAAGCGCAGAAGCCAGAGTCTGATCTGACCTTCGAAAAGCAAACGGCGAACGTGAAAACCATTGCCCACTGGGTGCAGGCATCCCGTCAGGTGATGGACGATGCGCCCATGCTGCAATCCTACGTCAATAACCGTTTGATGTACGGTTTGGCGCTGGTGGAAGAAGACCAGTTGCTTAACGGCGACGGTTCTGGGGATAACCTGACCGGCATCAATGCGGTGGCAACCGCGTATGACACTGCGCTGAATGTGGTCGGCGACACTAAGGCGGACATGATCGCCCATGCGATCTTCCAGGTCACCGAGTCAGAATTTAGCGCCTCGGGCATCATCCTGAACCCGCGTGACTGGCATAACATTGCCCTGATGAAAGACGGTGAAGGCCGCTATATCTTCGGTGGGCCGCAAGCGTTTACCAGTAACATCATGTGGGGCCTGCCGGTTGTTCCTACCCGCGCCCAAACGGCGGGTACCTTCACCGTGGGTGGTTTCGACCTGGCCTCTCAGGTCTGGGATCGCATGGATGCCACCGTTGAAGTGAGCCGCGAAGACCGCGACAACTTCGTGAAAAACATGCTGACCATTCTGTGTGAAGAGCGCCTGGCGCTGGCGCACTACCGCCCATCTGCGCTGATCAAAGGTAGCTTCACCCCACCGGCTGGCGGCTAATAACCCTTGTGGAGAGGGCGGCGTTTGCCGCCCTGATTACTTATGGCGATTGTTGTCACTGATGTAGTCCAGATCGAGGAGCTGCGCCAGCATATCGAATTTGATGGCGACGACCGCGACGCGCTGATCAAGCGCTATGCGCAAGCCGCGTTGAATTATTGTTTGCGCTGGTGCGATGACCCACGATGGAAGGTTGCAGCAGATATTCCTGAGCCGGTTGTGTCTGCGATGCTGTTGGTGTTCGGTGATCTGTTTGAGCACCGCACCAGTCAGAGTGAAATTCAGCTTTATGCCAATGCGGCCGCAGAAAATTTGATGTGGTCATGCCGAAATTGGCACGGTGTAGAGCCGGTTGAAGGGGAACCATAATGGAGCCAGGGCGTTTCAGGCATCGCATCATGATCCAGAACTTCGAAACCGTTGAGCTGCCCTCCGGGCAAGAAAAAGAGGTCTGGGTTGATGTGGCTATCAACAAAATCCCCGCCGAAGTGAAAGCCATTAGCGGCCGTGAATTGATGGCATCCAGCGCGGAGAAGTCAGAGGCAACCGTACGTATCTGGATGCGCTACCGGGACGATGTGTCCAGCGCTTCCCGCGTGGTTTTTCGTGGGATGGCTTATGAGATTGAGTCTGCCCTGCCGGATGTTCGCCTGACGCGCCTGGAGCTGCTTTGTAAAACGGGGGTGAAGATATGATCGGCGGAAAACTGGATTTTTCCGGCCTGCTGGACTTATCAAAAGATCTTGAGGTGCTCAGCAAGGCGGAAAGCAACAATGTTTTACGGCAGGCCACCCGTGCTTCTGCGGCTGTTTTCAGGGATGAGGCTCGACGCCTGGCGCCGAAGCGTACCGGCAAGTTAGCTCGGAATATCGTTGTTGTGAGCCAGCGCGGTCATCAGGGTGAGGCTGTAGCTGGCGTGCATGTGCGGAGCAAGGGCAAGGCCAGTAATCGCAATAACGCGTTTTACTGGCGGTTTGTCGAGTTGGGTACATCAGACATGGTGGCGATCCCGTTTATTCGACCCGCCTATGACGGCAAACAGGAAGAGGCTGCGCGGGCCGCTTTCGACAAAGCCAACGCAGCAATCGACAAGGTGCTATCCAAATGACTGAAGCCGATATCAAGCCATTGCTCAAGCCGCTGGTTGGCGGACAGGCATACCCTTATGTCGTCAAACTGACAGCCGAGGGGAAGCCGGCAGTGAGTCCCCCGTGGATCGTGTATTCGCTACCCAATGAGGATTCAGCGGATGTGTTTTGCGGCTCGGCGGAAACGGCGTTCATGGTTCAGATCGATGTCTATGCAGCAACAGTGGATGAGGCAACGGACATCCGTGCGTTAGCGCAGGAGGCGGTTAAACCGCTGGCACCGGCAGAAATGCGCGCCTTCAAAGATTACGAACCCGCGACGGCCCTTTACCGCGCTTCATTCGAATTCAGGGTGTGGCAATAAACTAAATCCCCTCTACCAGCCGCCTCCGTGAAGTGAACCCCATTTATTGGACACTTTGCGTGGCGGCTAACATGGCCTGAGTCCGGTACTGTACCGGGCTTAGACCGTTTAGTTTTACCTTGATGCGTTCGTTGTTGT
>NZ_JACJFQ010000032.1:0-59478 GCF_014164835.1 Serratia sp. OS31
ATCTGCGACTGGGGGCCGGAATAATCAATCATTTGAAGAAAATTGCCCCGCAAACTCACTTAAAAATAAAATCCTATATAAGTAATAATATAGACAATCAATTACGCTATCAGGAGGTCGAGTTTGTGATTGGTTATGCCCGCTTTGAGCCGGCAGAGTTTAAAAGTGTGGCGCTTTTCGACGATGAGTTAGTGTTGGTTACCGCCAGAAAACATCCCAGAATTGAAAAAGACATTACGCCTGAACAGATTATGGTCGAGCAGCATGCTGTAGTTTCACTAGAGAGTTTTTACTCTTTTAGCAAACCTTACTATATAGAAGAGGCAATGCAGCGCCTTGTGGCACAGCAATGCACAGATTTATACAGCGTATTGAACATGGTTTCCAATACTCACATGATCGCTATTGTTCCGGCATGGTTGGCCCGGCAACAGTCGGAAGCATTACAATTGCAGTTTGTTCCATTGCCATGGAGTGAAAACAAAGTCACCTGCTACCTCTCTTGGCATGAATCGGCAGAGCGCGATAAGGGGCATCAATGGATGAAAACCCAGCTTGGCCAGTCTGATATGCCAGAGTAAATCAGTCTATTATTACCCCCATGGTGGTAATGTCCCATTGGGGGGTAATTTACACTGCCGATTTATTAAGAATTATCTTGGCATTATCTAAGGGTTTTCTTTATTTAAACGCTCTGAATTAATTCATTTAGAATAAGTTAGACAGTTTTATCAAAAAATATCGACATAAAATTATATACTGAAATTTTATTCATATTTGGTTTTTATCTCTGTTCCAGAGTAGGCCTTTCGGTCTTGCATTTTGTGGCCTGGATAAAACCTTTTCCTCCCCTTTTTGTCCAACGGTGAGACGCGGTGAAATTAACCTGAGTTTTGGCTCACACTTCTACGCTGAAATCTCTTTTCCCGCCGCCTGAGAGTAGGTAGACTGCGCGAAAAAAAGTAAACACGTGTAAGCTGAGATGTGAGGGGAGGTTATCCCGCACTTGGCTAACTGTTTGATTCATTTCAGGCTTAGAGCGCTATGATCAATAATCTGCTGCAATACCATTTGACTCACCGTATACAGCACCAAATTTCTCACCGTGCCGATCGCACTGCTTTTCGCCAATGGTCTCCCCAAGGGGAAACACAAATGACCTGGAAGCAGGTCGATACGCATATCAATCTCATCGCCAGTGCGCTGTTGGCATTGGGTGCCGACGTGCAGGAACGTATCGCGATTTTTGCCAATAACTGCATGGCCTGGTCGCTGGCGGATTTGGCCATTCTGCAATTACGTGGCGTGAGCGTGCCGCTGTATGCCACCAACACGCCGGCCCAGGCGGCTTTTATCATCAATGATGCCGATATCCGTATTCTGTTCGTCGGCGAGCAGGCTCAATTGGATGCCGCCATTGCCCTACGCGGTGTGTGTCCGCAACTGAGCCACATTATTGTATTTGATGATGGCGTCGACCTGCATGGCTGTGAGATCGCCCAACACCTGAGTACCTTTGAACGTGAAGTCGACGTGCCGGCTTTCTCATCTCAATTGCAGCAACGCATAGCCGATTGCGATCTGAGGGATCTCTTCACGCTGATCTATACCTCCGGCACTACCGGCGAACCCAAGGGCGTGATGCTGGATTACCGAAATCTGGCCGCACAGCTTTATCTGCATGATGAGCGGCTGACGGTGAATGAAGAGGATGTGTCTCTCAGCTTCCTGCCGATGTCACACGTGTTTGAACGAGCCTGGAGCTTCTTCATCATGCACTCTGGCGCGCAAAACGTGTTTTTACCGAATACCGATTGGGTGCGCGAAGCCATGGCGGCGGTGCGTCCGACGCTGATGTGCGCGGTGCCGCGCTTTTACGAAAAAATCTTCAGTGCAGTGCATGAAAAGGTCGCGCGCGCGCCCTGGCTGCGCCGGGCATTGTTCCATTGGGCGATTGTCTGCGGTGAGCGCAAGTTCCTGCAGGAGCGCGCCGGCAAGCCATTGGGCAAGCTATTCGATCTTTCTCATCGCTGGGCCGATAAACTGGTGCTGAGCAAGTTGCGCGGTATCCTTGGTGGACGAGTGCGCTTCTTGCCGGCTGCGGGCGCCAAACTGGATGACAATGTCATCCTGTTTTTCCAGGCGATGGGCGTTAACATCAAATACGGCTATGGCATGACCGAAACCTGCGCCACCGTTTCCTGTTGGGAAGAGGGCAATTTCCGCTTTGGCTCTATTGGCAAGCCCTTGCCGGGGGTAGAAGTGCGCATTGGCGAGGAGAATGAAATTCAGGTGCGTGGGCCGGTGGTGATGCGCGGTTATTTCAATAAACCGCTGGAAACCGCCGCTTCCTTTACCGAGGATGGCTGGTTGAAGACCGGCGATGCCGGCGCCATGGACGAAGGCGGCAACCTGTTTATCACCGAACGCCTGAAGGATTTAATGAAAACTTCCGGCGGCAAGTACATAGCTCCGCAGATGCTGGAAGGCACGCTGGCGCAGGATCGCTTTATCGAGCAGGTGGCGATCATCGCCGATGCGCGTAAATTCGTTTCCGCCCTGATCGTGCCTAGCTTTGAATCCCTGGAAGAGTATGCGAAATCCATCAATCTCAAGTATCAGGATCGGATCGAGCTGTTGCGTAACAGCCATATTCTGGAGATGTTTGAAAGCCGCCTGCGTGAGATGCAAAAAGAGCTGGCGCGGTTTGAACAGGTAAAAAGGTTTACTTTGTTGCCTGCCGCCTTCTCGATGGAGTTGGGTGAGCTGACGCCAACGCTGAAGCTGCGACGTAAGGTAATTTCACAGCGCTATCAGCGTGAAATTGACTCCATGTACCAGGATTAGCTCAGAGGCTGTCGCCGGACGGAGTGTTCGGCGAAAAAAACAGCGTAATTCTTGCCTGATATAGTTCTGTAATTCCTCGCCTGATTGGAACAATGCCTAGCCCGAGCCGCTAGCGACTAGTGCATTGTTTCTGTAAACCCCGGATCTCCAGCCGCTTGGCAATAACCACTCTATTGCCAAGTCTTTTTGCTGTTTGCCTGCCCAATATTCTGACGTTATGTTAATCAGTTAGAACCAATCCACAAAAACTTTGGGGCAATGCCCCACAGCAGGCGCTACGTTCCGGCGCCAGACAAGAATAAGTAAGCCTGGAGGCAAACCCATGGAGATGTTGTCAGGAGCCGAGATGGTCGTCCGATCGTTGATCGATCAGGGCGTTAAGCATGTATTCGGATATCCGGGCGGGGCGGTACTCGATATTTACGATGCCCTGCATACGGTCGGAGGCATCGATCACATATTGGTGCGCCATGAACAGGGTGCAGTGCATATGGCCGATGGCTATGCGCGCGCCACCGGTGAAGTCGGGGTGGTTCTGGTGACCTCAGGCCCGGGAGCGACCAACGCGATCACCGGTATTGCGACAGCCTATATGGACTCCATCCCGATGGTGGTGCTTTCCGGGCAGGTCCCCAGCTCGCTGATTGGTTACGATGCCTTCCAGGAGTGCGACATGGTCGGGATTTCTCGCCCGGTGGTCAAACACAGTTTCCTGGTGAAGCGCACCGAAGATATTCCCGGCATTTTGAAGAAAGCTTTCTACCTGGCCTCTACCGGTCGCCCTGGGCCGGTGGTGATTGATCTGCCGAAGGACATCGTTGGCCCGGCGGTAAGAATGCCTTATGCCTACCCGCAGGAAGTGAGCATGCGCTCCTATAACCCGACGGTGCAGGGCCATCGCGGGCAGATTAAACGCGCATTGCAAACTATCCTTACGGCCAAGAAGCCCGTTATGTACGTCGGTGGCGGCGCGATTAATTCGGCCTGTGACGTCGAACTGTTGGAGCTGGCGGAAAAACTGAATTTACCGGTTACCTGCACCCTGATGGGATTGGGCGCGTTTCCCGGCACGCACCGCCAGAGCGTCGGCATGCTCGGTATGCACGGAACTTACGAAGCCAACAAAACCATGCACCACTCTGACGTGATCTTTGCCGTCGGCGTGCGCTTTGACGACCGCACCACCAACAACCTGGCGAAATATTGCCCGGATGCCACCGTACTGCATATCGATATCGACCCTACCTCAATCTCCAAGACGGTGGATGCCGATATCCCGATCGTCGGCGATGCCAGGCAGGTGCTGACCCAGATGCTGGAATTGTTGGCGCAGGAGGACAAAACGCAGGATCACGATGCGCTGCGCGATTGGTGGCAGTCTATTGAACAGTGGCGCGCGCGCGACTGCCTGGGCTACGACAAAAACAGCGGCACCATCAAGCCACAGGCCGTGATTGAAACCCTGCATCGGCTGACCAAGGGCGACGCTTACGTCACCTCCGATGTTGGCCAGCACCAGATGTTCGCCGCACTTTACTACCCGTTCGACAAGCCACGCCGTTGGATCAACTCCGGCGGGCTGGGCACCATGGGCTTTGGCCTGCCTGCCGCGCTGGGCGTCAAGCTGGCATTGCCTGATGAAACCGTGGTGTGCGTGACCGGCGACGGCAGTATCCAGATGAATATCCAGGAGCTTTCCACCGCATTGCAGTACAACCTGCCGGTGATCGTAGTGAACCTCAATAACCGCTATCTGGGGATGGTGAAGCAGTGGCAGGACATGATCTACTCTGGCCGTCACTCCCAGTCCTATATGGATTCCCTGCCGGACTTCGTCAAGCTGGCGGAGGCTTACGGTCATGTGGGCATCGCCATTCGTACGCCGGATGAACTGGAAAGCAAACTGGCGCAGGCGCTGGCCGAAAAAGAGCGCCTGGTATTTGTCGATGTGACCGTCGATGAGACCGAACATGTTTACCCAATGCAGATCCGCGGTGGAAGCATGGACGAAATGTGGCTAAGCAAAACGGAGAGGACCTGATCATGCGCCGAATTTTATCTGTCTTGCTGGAAAACGAATCCGGTGCGTTATCGCGTGTGGTGGGTTTGTTCTCTCAGCGTGGTTACAACATTGAAAGCCTGACGGTTGCGCCGACCGACGACCCTACGCTGTCGCGCATGACGATCCAAACCGTCGGCGATGAAAAGGTGCTGGAGCAGATCGAAAAGCAGCTGCATAAGCTGGTGGACGTGCTTCGCGTCAGCGAGCTGGTGCAGGGTGCACACGTCGAGCGTGAAATCATGTTGGTGAAGCTGCAGGCCAGCGGTTACGGGCGTGAGGAAGTGAAGCGCTGTGCCGATATTTTCCGCGGTCAGATCGTTGACGTTACCGCTACGCTGTACACCGTTCAACTGGCCGGCACCAGCGATAAGCTGGATGCATTCCTGAGCGCGGTGCGTGAAGTGGCCGAAATTGTCGAAGTGGCGCGTTCCGGCGTGGTCGGCGTATCGCGCGGCGATAAAATCATGCGCTGAGGAGTGAGATTGGCGTAATCTGAGGGCGCGGCCAGGCTGCGCCCTTTGTTTTTCGGCGTTTTTTGCCCGTTTGCTGGCACCTTTCGGCAAAAGCGGTTGCTAGGCAGAGTTTTCTGCTGTTAGATCGCAGAGGCTGGATTGAATAACCGCACAGGATGCGATGGTTAATCCGGGCATGGTTTTCACTTCTATTTTCAGCGTCATTAAGGGGTTAACGTGAAACTGGATGAAATCGCGCGTCTCGCGGGCGTTTCGCGCACTACGGCCAGTTATGTCATCAACGGCAAGGCGAAGCAGTATCGTGTCAGCGATAAAACCGTCGAGAAAGTGATGGCCGTGGTCAGGGAGCACAACTATCACCCAAATGCCGTCGCGGCAGGGCTGCGCGCCGGGCGAACCCGATCGATCGGGCTGGTGATACCGGATCTGGAGAACACCAGCTATACCCGTATTGCCAACTATCTGGAGCGTCAGGCGCGCCAACGCGGCTACCAGTTGTTGATTGCCTGCTCGGAAGATCAGCCGGATAACGAAATGCGCTGTATCGAGCATCTGCTGCAACGTCAGGTCGATGCGCTGATCGTTTCTACCGCTTTGCCGCCGGAGCACCCGTTCTATCAGCGCTGGGCCAACGATCCGCTGCCGATTATTGCCCTGGACCGTGCGCTGGATCGCGAGCATTTCATCAGCGTGGTGGGGGCCGATCAGGAGGATTCCTTCGCACTGGCGCAGGAACTGCGTACTTTCCCTGCAGAGTCGGTGCTGTATCTGGGCGCGTTGCCGGAGCTTTCCGTCAGCTTCCTGCGTGAACAGGGTTTCCGTCAGGCCTGGCAGGATGACGAGCGGCATGTCGATTATCTGTATGCCAATAGCTATGAGCGCGAGGCTGCTGGCGTGCTGTTTGCCGAATGGCTGAAGACCCATCCGATGCCACAGGCGCTGTTCACCACTTCATTCTCTTTGCTGCAAGGGGTGATGGACGTGACCTTGAAGCAGCGTGGCCGCTTGCCGACCGATCTGGCGATCGCCACCTTCGGTGACCATGAGCTGTTGGACTTCCTGGAGTGTCCGGTGCTGGCGGTTGCGCAGCGTCACCGTGACGTGGCAGAACGTGTATTGGAGCTGGTGCTGGCCAGTCTGGATGAACCGCGTAAGCCTAAACCGGGCCTGACGCGTATTCGCCGCAATCTGTTCCGCCGCGGCAGTCTGAGCCGAAAATAATCCTATCGCAGGGGCGCTTAGCTGCGCTCCTGTTTCAAACTCACCGTTATACGTAGCCCGTTACCCTGAACAGCCTTCTGCAGTACTCGAGAAAATATCCGTACACCACCCCCATCGCCATCGATACCACAGCATTGCTGGCAACGGCCGTTATGATTTGCTGCCCGTCGGCACCGACGCTCCACAGGATGGCGGCATAAACCGGCGATTGGAAACTGACATAGGCCAGCAGATCGGCAAGGTTACGCAATAAAAAGGGGTATCGATCAGAACGCCTGGCGATGCGGATAAACAGGTCCCGATAGCGCCCATAGGGCCAGGCGATCAGGATATTTACCGGAATCGACAGCAAGCGGGACGAGAGCGACTGTTGAAAGCTCATGCCGGAGACCAGAATTTCTATCGCCATACCGGCGATAAAGCAATACACCACCAAAGCAAAGGTATCGGCGGCGGCACTGCGCCAGTGAGTGGCAGGCGAGAGCATGGTGCAATCTCCGGTATCTTGGTTAAAATTCTGTTAATTTAATTAATTTTGGTTGTTAATTCTGGTTTTTTATTTCATATGTAGTTTACATTGCCAGCTTGTATTGGATAAGTAGCTGAATATTTTTATTTGTTGGCGTTGGGTGGTTTTTGTGCTGAGGACTGGCGGCAGAATGTGGCGCGAAGGGATTAAAAATGGATTATTCTTAACTATTCTATTAAAAACAATTAGTTGCATAATCTTTGGTCATAAAGCCGTTTTACACAGTAAAAATTGTGGTCATTAATCATGTAAGGAAATGAAACCATAATTGTAAACAGGTATTTTGGGAGTAATCTTACTAAATTGATTTGAATCGAAATTAACTCGCCTCGTAATATCCGAGCAATTTATTTTTCCATTTGGCTTATCAGTGGCACTTTAATTGAAGTAAAATAGCGCCCGGTTTGAGGATAAATAACCGTTGTGCGTTATTAACTCAATGGCTTACGCCGCATTTCCTTTGTAGAGTGAGTCAACGCCGAGCCTTGTCTGGCGCGGCTCGCGCTCGGTTACTGCGATGTGATTGCCGAGCTGAAAAATGAGACATCGATTGCAGAAGGAAGTATTGAGTTAATTAATCGCCAATTTGTCAGGTTTTTAATCAGGCTCTTTCCGCTTAGAAAATTCTCCCCGTTTATCATGATGTTAATTTTTAATCATCTAATAAATAGCGTTCCTTTCGCGAGTCAGCTCCCAAAATGACCGAAGAAATATTGCCAAAGCGCCGGCGCTCTGGCTTGACAAGGTTTTCATACCCTCCGTAAACTCCATTATGTGGGAATTTGTGGGGTAAAGTGGTGAAAACGGTCGTGAAGGGGTAACTCAGGTATGTTCCGTGGAGCAACGATGGTTAACCTCGACAGCAAAGGGCGGCTTGCCGTACCCACCCGATATCGGGATTTGCTGAACGAGCAATCGCAAGGCCAAATGGTTTGCACCATTGACCTCCACCAGCCCTGCCTGCTGCTCTACCCACTGCCCGAATGGGAAGTTATTGAACAAAAGTTATCCCGTCTGTCGAGTATGAATCCCGCCGAGCGTCGCGTTCAGCGCCTGCTGTTGGGTCATGCCAGTGAGTGTCAGATGGACAGCGCCGGCCGTTTGCTGTTAGCCACTACGTTACGTCAGCACGCCGGGCTTACCAAAGAAGTGATGCTGGTCGGGCAGTTCAACAAGTTTGAACTGTGGGATGAACAGACCTGGTATCAACAAGTCAAGGATGATATTGACGCAGAACAGTCGACTCAGGAACCGTTGTCTGAGCGGCTACAGGACTTGTCGCTATAAGCATGTTGGAAAACTATAAACACACTACCGTACTGTTGGATGAGGCGGTTAACGGCCTCAACATTCGCAGTAACGGCATCTATATCGACGGTACTTTTGGCCGCGGTGGCCATTCGCGTCTGATTCTGTCCCAGCTTGGGCCGGAAGGACGCTTGTTGGCAATTGACCGCGACCCACAGGCGATTGCAGCCGCCAAGTCTATTGATGACCCTCGTTTCAGCATCGTACACGGCCCGTTTTCAGAGTTGTCGCACTATGTGCGGGAACGCGAATTAGTGGGGAAAATTGATGGCATTTTGCTCGATCTGGGGGTTTCTTCACCGCAGTTGGATGACGCGGAACGCGGTTTCTCCTTCATGCGTGACGGCCCGCTGGATATGCGCATGGACTCCTCAAGCGGTCAGTCAGCCTCCGAGTGGCTGATGAAAGCGGAAGCAGACGATATCGCCTGGGTGCTGAAAACCTTCGGCGAAGAGCGTTTTGCCAAGCGTATCGCTCGCGCCATCGTGGAAAGAAATCTCGTCGAGCCGATGACCCGTACCAAAGAGCTGGCCGATTTGATCGCCAACGCCAGCCCGTTCCGGGATAAGCACAAGCACCCGGCAACCCGCAGCTTTCAGGCGATCCGTATCTACATCAACAGTGAATTGGAAGAGATCGAACGTGCGTTGGACGGCGCGCTGGAAGTGCTGGCCCCGCAGGGCCGCCTGTCGATCATCAGTTTCCACTCGCTGGAAGACCGCATCGTTAAACGCTTCATGCGCCACCATAGCCGCGGTGCTCAGGTGCCGGCCGGTATCCCGCTGACGGAAGAGCAACTGCGCAGTATGGGCGGACGCACGCTGAAAGCGCTGGGCAAGATGATGCCTGGGGATGCTGAGGTGGCGGAAAACCCACGAGCACGTAGCTCAGTGCTGCGTATTGCCGAGAGGATGCCGGTGTGATTGGTAACGAGCGACACGGTCTGGTCGGAGTTATTGGCGGCGATCTGCTGCGTAACGCCAAGATCCCGTTGATTTTGCTGATTGCTTCGTTGGTGTCTGCGGTTTTCGTCGTGACCACCGCGCACCGCACTCGCTTGCTGACTGCCGAGCGCGAGCAGTTGGTTCTGGAGAGAGACGCGCTGGACATTGAGTGGCGCAACCTGATTCTTGAAGAGAATGCCCTTGGGGATCACAGTCGGGTAGAACGCATCGCAACGGAAAAGCTGCAGATGCAACATGTTGATCCATCTCAGGAAAATATCATCGTTAAACAATGAATGGTTTAACTGAAATCATTACACGGAGTAGAAAGGGAACGCATGAAAGCAGCACGCCCCGGTAAGTTGAAACGCCAGGAAGATCAGGCCAGCTTTGTAAGCTGGCGTTTTGCGTTGCTGTGCGGCTGTATTTTGCTGGCGTTGGTAGGGCTGATGCTGCGGGTAGCTTATCTGCAGGTGATTAACCCGGACCGCCTGGTGAAAGAAGGCGACATGCGTTCACTGCGCGTGCAGGAAGTACCGACTGCGCGCGGCATGATCAGCGATCGTTCAGGTCGCCCGCTGGCGGTAAGTGTGCCGGTGAATGCAATCTGGGCGGACCCGAAAGAGCTGAATGAGCGTGGTGGTATCACGCTGGACAGTCGCTGGAAGGCTCTATCCGATGCGCTGAATGTTCCGCTGGATCAGCTTTCTACCCGCATCAACGCCAACCCGAAAGGGCGCTTTGTCTACCTGGCTCGCCAGGTGAACCCGGCGATCGGCGACTACATTCGCAAGTTGAAACTGCCGGGGATTTACCTGCGTCAGGAATCCCGTCGCTACTATCCTTCCGGCCAGGTGACCTCGCACATTATTGGCGTGACCAACATTGACGGTCAGGGGATTGAAGGCGTCGAAAAGAGCTTTGACCGCTGGCTGACCGGGCAACCGGGCGAGAGAACCGTGCGTAAAGACCGCTTTGGCCGGGTCATCGAGGATATCTCCTCGGTGGACAGTCAGGCCGCGCATAACCTGGTGTTGAGCGTCGATGAGCGCTTGCAGGCATTGGTTTACCGCGAACTCAACAACGCCGTGGCCTTCAACAAGGCTGAATCCGGTACGGCGGTGCTGGTGGACGTGAATACCGGCGAAGTGTTGGCGATGGCCAACAGCCCGTCTTACAACCCGAACAATATGGCCGGTACGCCGAAAGAAACCATGCGTAACCGGGCTATCACCGATATTTTTGAGCCTGGCTCCACCGTAAAACCTATGGTGGTCATGACGGCATTGCAGCACGGTATTGTGAAAGAAAACAGCGTGCTGAATACCGTCCCTTACCGTATCAACGGCAAGGAAATCAGGGACGTTGCGCGTTACGCGGAACTCTCCCTGACCGGGATCTTGCAGAAGTCGAGTAACGTCGGCGTTTCACGGCTGGCGTTATCGATGCCGTCCTCAGCGTTAGTAGATACTTACTCTCGTTTTGGATTGGGAAAAGCGACCAATTTGGGGCTGGTCGGAGAAAGCAGTGGCATATACCCAAAAAAACAACGGTGGTCTGACATAGAGAGGGCCACCTTCTCTTTCGGCTATGGGCTAATGGTAACCCCGTTACAGTTAGCGCGAGTCTACGCAACGATCGGCAGCCTGGGCGTTTATCGCCCGCTGTCGATTACCAAAGTTGACCCACCGGTTGCCGGTGAACGCGTCTTCCCAGAACCTCTGGTGCGCACCGTTGTGCACATGATGGAAAGCGTTGCCTTACCGGGCGGCGGCGGGGTGAAGGCGGCCATCAAGGGTTACCGCATTGCCATCAAAACCGGTACCGCCAAAAAGGTGGGCCCAGACGGCAAATACGTCAACAGATACATCGCTTATACCGCCGGCGTGGCGCCGGCCAGTAATCCTCGTTTTGCTCTGGTGGTGGTAATCAACGACCCGCAGGGTGGGAAATACTACGGTGGTGCGATCTCCGCACCGGTGTTTGGCGCCATCATGGGCGGCGTATTGCGCACCATGAACGTTGAGCCGGATGCGTTGCCTACCGCTGAGAAAAGCGATTTTGTAACTAACAGAAAAGAGGGTTCAGGTGGCAGATCGTAATTTGCGCGATTTACTCGCTCCGTGGGTGCCAACGGCTCCCGGGCGCGCGCTGCGGGAAATGACATTAGACAGCCGTATTGCGGCTGCCGGGGATCTGTTTGTCGCCGTTGTCGGCCATCAAACGGATGGACGCCGCTATATTCCGCAGGCCATCGCGCAGGGCGTAGCCGCTGTGATTGCCGAAGCTGAAGGCCAGGCCGAAGACGGCGCTATCACCCAAATGCACGGCGTACCGGTGATTTACCTGAGCCAGCTCAACCAGCGCCTTTCCGCACTGGCCGGGCGTTTTTATCATGAACCGGCGGAACGTCTGCGTCTGGTCGGCGTCACGGGCACCAACGGCAAAACCACCACGACTCAGTTGCTGGCGCAGTGGGGCCAACTGCTGGGTGAGACCAGCGCCGTGATGGGCACCGTCGGCAATGGTTTGTTGGGCCAGGTTTGCCCGACTGAGAATACCACCGGCTCTGCGGTTGATGTTCAACACGTATTAAACGAGCTGGTCGATCGCGGCGCTACCTTTGCAGCGATGGAAGTTTCTTCCCACGGCCTGGTGCAAAACCGCGTGGCGGCGCTGCCGTTTGCCGCTGCGGTGTTCACCAACCTGAGCCGCGATCACCTGGACTACCACGGTGACATGGCCAATTACGAAGCGGCCAAGTGGTCGCTGTTCGCCAGTCACGAAGTGGGTCAGGCGATTATCAATGCCGATGACGAAGTCGGTCAGCGCTGGCTGAGCCAATTGCCGGATGCGGTCGCTGTCACCATGCAGGACAACCTGCAGCCTGGCTGCCACGGCCGCTGGCTGAAAACCACCGCGGTTAACTATCACGATAACGGCGCCACGATCCACTTCAGCTCAAGCTGGGGCGACGGTGAGATTGAAAGCCGCCTGATGGGGGCGTTTAACGTCAGCAACTTGCTGTTGGCGTTGGCGACCCTGCTGTCGTTAGGGTATCCACTGGATGAACTGGTGGCCACCGGCAATCAGCTGCAACCCGTGTGTGGCCGAATGGAAGTCTTCAACGCGCCGGGTAAACCGACGGTGGTGGTCGATTATGCCCACACCCCGGACGCGCTGGAAAAAGCATTGGAAGCCGCGCGCCTGCACTGCCAGGGGCAGTTATGGTGCGTGTTTGGCTGCGGCGGCGATCGCGACAAGGGCAAGCGTCCGCTGATGGGCGGCATCGCCGAACAGTTCGCCGATCGCGTCGTTGTTACCGACGATAACCCTCGTACCGAAGAGCCGCAGGCGATTATCGCCGATATCCTGACCGGCCTGCTGGATGCCGGGCGTGCCCTGGTGATCCACGGCCGTGCGGAAGCCGTAACCAGCGCGATTATGCAGGCGCAAGAACAAGACGTGGTGCTGGTAGCCGGTAAGGGCCACGAGGATTACCAACTGGTGGGGAATCGCCGTCTGGATTACTCCGATCGCACTACCGTCGCGCGTTTGCTGGGGGTAGTAGCATGATCCCTGTCTCCCTTCAGGCACTGGCCGACGTATTGAGCGCTGAGCTGATCGGCGCCGATTGCCAAATCGTTGAGGTGACGACAGATACCCGCCAGGTAACCGCTGGTTGCCTGTTTGTGGCATTGAAAGGTGAGCGTTTCGACGCTCACGATTTTGCTGTTGATGCGGTAGCCGCAGGTGCCGGGGCGCTGCTGGTAAGTAAGCGCTTATTGGTGGATGTCCCTCAACTGGTGGTGAAAGACACTCGTCTGGCGTTAGGCCAGCTTGCTGCCTGGGTTCGCCAGCAGGTACCGGCCCGAGTCGTGGCGTTAACCGGCTCATCGGGCAAGACTTCGGTGAAAGAGATGGCCGCCGCTATCTTGCGTGAGTGCGGCGAAGTGCTTTATACCGCCGGCAATTTCAATAATGACATCGGCGTGCCTTTGACGCTGCTGCGTTTGCAGCCGCAGCACGACTTTGCGGTGATTGAGCTTGGCGCTAACCACATTGGCGAAATCGCCTATACCACCGCATTAACTTGTCCGCAGACCGCCCTGGTGAATAACCTGGCGGCTGCTCATCTGGAAGGCTTTGGTTCTTTGGCCGGTGTTGCTCAGGCGAAAGGCGAAATTTTTACCGGCTTGCCGGCTGACGGCGTGGCGATCATCAACGCCGACAACAACGATTGGCCGCACTGGCAGAGCATGCTGGAGGGGAAAACCGTTTGGCGATTCTCTCCGCAGGCGGCAGAAGGCGTCGATTTCTTCGCCAGCGACGTGCAGGTCAACGGTGAAGGCACACAGTTTACGTTGCATAGCCCGTTCGGTACTGCGCCTATCGCGCTGCCACTGCCAGGGCGTCATAACGTCGCCAACGCGTTGGCGGCAACGGCACTGGCAATGTCGGCCGGGGCATCGCTCGAGGCCGTGCGTCAGGGACTCAAGCAACTGCAGGCGGTGCCGGGGCGTTTGTTCCCCATTGCGCTGGCTGCCGGCAAGCTGCTGCTGGACGACAGCTACAACGCCAACGTCGGTTCGATGACCGCCGCTGCGCAGGTACTGGCGGAAATGCCAGGCTACCGCGTGATGGTGGTTGGCGACATGGCAGAGCTGGGGGCGGAAGCTGAAGAGTGCCATCGTCAGGTGGGCGAAGCGGCTCGGCTGGCGGGGATCGATAAGGTGCTGGGCGTAGGGCCATTGAGCCAAGCGCTGATTGCAGCCTCCGCTAACGGCGAACATTTTCAGGATAAGGCAGCGGTGACCGCGCGCGTGGCGGAATTACTGTCGGAACATGCGGTAATTACCGTGTTAATCAAGGGTTCACGTAGTGCCGCAATGGAGCAGGTAGTACGCGCGTTACAGGAGAAAGCACCATGTTAGTTTGGCTGGCCGAACATTTGGTCAAATATTATTCCGGCTTCAACGTCTTTTCCTACCTGACGTTCCGAGCCATTGTCAGCCTGCTGACCGCGCTGTTCCTCTCCTTGTGGATGGGGCCGCGGGTGATCAAACGCCTGCAGGAGATGTCCTTCGGCCAGGTGGTGCGTAACGACGGTCCAGAGTCGCATTTCAGCAAACGCGGCACGCCGACCATGGGCGGCATCATGATCCTGACTTCCATCACCGTTTCGGTGCTGATGTGGGCTTATCCGTCCAACCCATATGTCTGGTGCGTGCTGTTCGTGCTGGTGGGTTATGGCATCGTTGGCTTCGTTGACGATTACCGCAAGGTGGTGCGCAAAGACACCAAAGGGCTGATCGCCCGCTGGAAATACTTCTGGCAGTCGGTGATTGCGCTGGTGGTTGCTTTCGCCATGTATGCCGTAGGAAAAGACACGCCAGCCACCGAGCTGGTTGTGCCGTTCTTTAAGGACATCATGCCTCAGCTTGGCCTGTTATACGTGCTGCTGGCGTACTTTGTCATCGTGGGGACCAGCAACGCGGTCAACCTGACCGACGGGCTGGACGGCCTGGCGATTATGCCGACGGTGTTCGTGGCCGCCGGTTTTGCGCTGGTAGCCTGGGCGACCGGTAACATGAACTTCGCCAACTACCTGCATATTCCGTATCTGCGCCACGCCGGCGAACTGGTGATCGTCTGTACCGCCATTGTCGGTGCCGGCCTGGGCTTTTTGTGGTTCAACACCTATCCGGCTCAGGTCTTCATGGGCGACGTGGGTTCGTTGGCGCTGGGCGGCGCGTTGGGCACCATTGCGGTGTTGCTGCGCCAAGAGTTTTTGCTGTTGATTATGGGCGGCGTGTTCGTGGTTGAAACGCTGTCGGTGATTTTGCAGGTGGGGTCGTTCAAGCTGCGCGGACAACGTATTTTCCGCATGGCACCGATTCACCACCACTATGAATTGAAAGGCTGGCCGGAACCACGCGTGATCGTGCGCTTCTGGATTATTTCGCTGATGCTGGTGCTGATTGGCCTGGCGACGCTGAAGGTGCGGTAACTATGGCGGATTATCAGGGTAAAAAAGTGGTCATCATCGGGCTGGGCCTCACCGGCCTGTCCTGTGTTGATTTCTTTATGGCGCGTGGCGTAACGCCACGCGTTATGGATACCCGCATTTCACCTCCAGGGCTGGACAAGCTGCCTGAAAGCGTTGAGCGTCACCTGGGTGATTTGAATCAGGATTGGCTGCTGGCGGCGGATTTGATCGTCGCCAGCCCAGGTATGGCCTTGGCGACCCCGGCGTTGAGCGCTGCTGCTGAGGCGGGCGTAGAGATTGTCGGCGATATCGAATTGTTCTGCCGTGAAGCCCAGGCACCTATCGTGGCGATTACCGGTTCCAACGGGAAAAGTACCGTCACCACCCTGGTGGGTGAAATGGCGAAAGCCGCAGGTTGGGCGGTGGGCGTTGGTGGCAACATTGGCCTGCCTGCTTTGAGCCTGCTGCGCCAGGAGTGCCAGCTGTACGTGCTGGAGCTGTCGAGTTTCCAACTGGAAACCACTTACAGCCTGCACGCGGCGGCGGCGACCATTTTGAATGTCACCGAAGATCATATGGATCGCTATCCGTTTGGGCTGCAGCAATACCGTGCCGCCAAGCTGAAGGTCTATGAAAATGCCAGCCTGTGCGTAGTCAATGCCGATGACGCATTGACGATGCCGATTCGCGGGGCGGATGAACGTTGCATCAGCTTTGGCGCCGATGTGGGCGACTATCACCTGAACCGCCAACTGGGCGAAACCTGGTTGCGCGTGCGCGGCGAGAAAATCTTGAACACCCGCGAAATGAAGCTGACTGGCCGCCATAACTACACCAATGCGTTGGCAGCGCTGGCACTGGCCGATGCGGTGAACATCCCGCGTGCTTCCAGTCTGAAAGCACTGACCACTTATACCGGCTTGGCGCACCGCTTCCAATTGGCCTGGGAACATAACGGCGTTCGCTGGATTAACGATTCTAAAGCCACCAACGTTGGCAGTACCGAAGCGGCGTTGAATGGTCTGCAGGTGGACGGCACGTTGCACCTGCTGTTGGGCGGCGACGGCAAATCGGCCGATTTCTCCCCGCTGGCGCGCTACCTGCAAGGCGATAACGTTCGCCTTTACTGTTTCGGCCGCGATGGCGAACAGTTGGCTCAGCTGCGGCCGGAGGTCGCTACGCTGACCGAGACCATGGAACAGGCGATGCAGACGATAGCCGGCCGGGTGCAACCTGGCGATATGGTGTTGCTGTCACCCGCCTGTGCCAGCCTGGATCAGTTCCGCAATTTTGAAGTTCGCGGCGACGAGTTTGCCCGTTTGGCACAGGAGCTTGGCGGATGAGACTACGCTTGCCTAACTTCGGGCTGACAGAGCTCTTTAAAAACTGGGTAGCGGGATCGCGAGATAACGATTCGGCCAATATGGTGCTGTATGACCGTACCCTGCTGTGGCTGACCTTTGGGTTGGCCATTATTGGTTTTGTGATGGTGACTTCGGCTTCAATGCCGATCGGTCAGCGCCTGGCGGACGATCCATTCTTGTTCGCCAAGCGTGACGCGCTGTATCTCGGGCTGGCGTTCGGTCTGTCGATGGTGACCTTGCGCATTCCGATGGAAGTCTGGCAGCGCTATAGCAACATCATGCTGCTGCTGTCGATTGTGATGCTGTTGATCGTATTGGTGGTCGGTAGCTCGGTAAACGGGGCATCGCGCTGGATCTCGCTGGGGCCGCTGCGTATTCAGCCGGCAGAGCTGTCCAAGCTGTCGCTGTTTTGTTACCTGGCGAGTTATCTGGTGCGCAAAGTAGAAGAGGTGCGCAGCAACTTTTGGGGCTTCTGTAAGCCGATGGGCGTCATGGTGGTGTTGGCCGTGCTGCTGCTGGCTCAGCCAGATCTGGGTACCGTGGTGGTGCTGTTTATTACCACGCTGGCGATGCTGTTCCTGGCCGGCGCGAAAATGTGGCAATTCCTGGCGATTATCGGTTCCGGAGCCTTCGCGGTGGTGCTGTTGATCATCGCCGAACCTTACCGTATGCGCCGTGTCACCTCGTTCTGGAACCCGTGGGCCGATCCGTTCGGCAGCGGCTACCAGCTGACCCAGTCGCTGATGGCCTTTGGCCGTGGTGAGTTCTGGGGACAAGGGCTGGGTAATTCGGTGCAGAAACTCGAGTATTTGCCGGAAGCGCACACCGACTTTATCTTCTCGATTTTAGGCGAAGAACTGGGCTATATCGGTGTGGTTTTCGCATTGTTAATGGTATTCTGCGTCGCTTTTCGTGCTATGTCGATTGGCCGTCGTGCGCTGGAGCTTGATCAGCGCTTTTCTGGCTTTCTGGCCTGCTCCATCGGCGTGTGGTTCAGCTTCCAGGCACTGGTCAACGTCGGCGCTGCTGCCGGTATGCTGCCGACCAAAGGTCTGACGCTGCCGCTGATCAGTTACGGCGGTTCGAGCCTGTTGATTATGTCGACGGCGATCGTGCTGTTGCTGCGTATTGATTATGAAACGCGTCTGGCTAAAGCCCAGGCGTTTGTGAAGAGGTAAGGGATGAGCGGGAAACCTAAGCGTTTAATGGTGATGGCAGGCGGTACCGGCGGACACGTGTTCCCGGGGCTGGCGGTCGCACATCATCTGATGGCGCAGGGCTGGCAGGTGCGCTGGCTTGGAACCGCAGACCGAATGGAAGCCGATCTGGTGCCAAAGCACGGGATCGAGATTGATTTCATCCGCATTTCCGGCCTGCGCGGCAAAGGGCTGAAGGCCCAGTTGAGCGCGCCGCTGCGTATCTGGCAAGCCGTACGTCAGGCGAAGGCGATTATGCGCAGCTACCAACCGGACGTGGTGCTGGGAATGGGCGGTTACGTTTCCGGTCCTGGCGGTTTGGCAGCATGGCTTTGTGGCATCCCGGTGGTGCTGCACGAACAAAACGGCATTGCCGGGCTGACCAACCGCTGGTTGGCGCGCATTGCCAGGAAAGTCCTGCAGGCCTTCCCTGGCGCGTTCCCCAATGCGGACGTGGTGGGCAACCCGGTACGCACCGACGTATTGGCGCTGCCGCTGCCGGCAGAGCGATTGACGGGGCGTGAAGGACCCATTCGCGTGCTGGTAATTGGCGGCAGTCAGGGTGCCCGCGTGCTGAATCAGACAGTTCCTGAAGTCGCGGCGAGATTGGGCGATAGAATTACGCTCTGGCATCAGGTAGGCAAAGGTGCGCTGGAAAATGTGTTGCGCGACTACGAGAGGGTAGGGCAGACGCAGCACAAGGTGACCGAGTTTATTGATGACATGGCGGCCGCATACGCCTGGGCTGATGTCGTGGTTTGCCGCTCCGGTGCACTGACGGTCAGTGAGCTCGCTGCGGCGGGGCTGCCTGCGATATTTGTGCCTTTCATGCACAAAGACCGCCAGCAGTACTGGAATGCCCGCCCGCTGGAAGAAGCCGGCGCGGCGAAGATTATCGAACAACCACAGTTTAACGCTGATGTAGTGGCGGAGCTGCTGGCTGGCTGGGATCGTCCGGCGCTGTTGGCGATGGCCGAAAAGGCCCGTGCAGTGGCCATTCCGGATGCTACCGAGCGCGTAGCGGCGGAGCTGGTGCGCGTCGCCAAATAATATGCAGGGGTCCGGTTCGCCGGGCCTGAATTAAAGAATGTCATGTAGGGGGCCGGCATGCCGGACCCGGATTAGAGAGAGTGATGAATACACAACAACTGGCGAAACTACGTACTATCGTGCCCGAGATGCGACGCGTCCGGCACATTCACTTTGTCGGCATCGGTGGCGCCGGCATGGGTGGTATCGCCGAAGTGTTGGCCAATGAGGGTTATCAGATCAGCGGTTCCGACCTGGCACCGAATCCGGTAACCCAGCAGTTGAGCGCGCTCGGGGCGACGATTTACTTCCATCACCGTCCGGAGAACGTACTGGATGCCAGCGTAGTCGTGGTTTCTACCGCTATTTCTGCCGACAACCCGGAAATTGTCGCTGCTCGCGAAGCGCGTATTCCGGTGATCCGTCGCGCAGAGATGCTGGCCGAGCTGATGCGTTTCCGCCATGGCATTGCCGTTGCAGGCACGCATGGCAAGACCACGACCACGGCGATGGTGTCGAGCATTTATGCCGAAGCCGGCCTGGACCCGACCTTTGTTAACGGCGGGCTGGTGAAAGCGGCAGGAACTCATGCGCGTTTGGGCTCCAGCCGTTACCTGATTGCGGAAGCGGATGAGAGCGATGCCTCGTTCCTGCATTTGCAGCCGATGGTGGCGATTGTCACCAATATCGAGGCCGACCATATGGAGACCTACCAGGGCGACTTCGAAAACCTGAAGCAGACGTTTATCAACTTTTTGCACAACCTGCCGTTCTACGGCCGTGCGGTGATGTGTATTGATGATCCGGTGGTGCGTGAATTGCTGCCACGCGTGGGTCGCCATATCACCACTTACGGTTTCAGCGACGATGCCGACGTTCGCATCGAGAGCTACCGTCAGGTTGGAGCCCAGGGCCACTTTACCCTGAGCCGCCAGGACAAGCCGCTGATGACGGTGACGCTGAATGCGCCGGGTCGTCACAACGCGTTGAACGCGGCGGCGGCAGTCGCGGTTGCAACGGAAGAAGGCATTGACGACGCAGATATTCTCAGCGCGTTGGCCAGCTTCCAGGGGACCGGTCGCCGCTTTGATTTCCTTGGCGAGTTCCCGCTGGAGCCGGTAAACGGCAAAAGCGGCAGTGCGATGCTGGTGGACGACTATGGTCACCACCCGACCGAGGTCGACGCGACGCTGAAAGCCGCACGTGCAGGCTGGCCAGACAAGCGTCTGGTGATGATTTTCCAGCCGCACCGTTACACGCGTACTCGCGATCTGTACGACGATTTTGCCAACGTGCTGTCGCAGGTGGACGTGCTGCTGATGCTGGATGTTTACTCTGCCGGTGAAACGGCGATCCCGGGGGCGGACAGCCGCTCGCTGTGCCGCACGATCCGCAGCCGCGGCAAGCTGGATCCGATTTTGGTTTCCGATGCGGATACCGTGCCGGAAACCCTGGCAGGGTTGCTGCAAGCAGACGATTTAGTGCTGGTGCAGGGCGCCGGCAACGTGGGTAAAGTCGCTCGCAAACTGGCTGAGCTGAAGCTGCAGCCACAGAAAAAAGAGGAGGAACATCATGGCCGATAAAGTCGCCGTACTGCTGGGTGGAACCTCCGCTGAACGTGAAGTGTCATTGCAATCCGGCGCCGCCGTGCTGGCCGGGCTGCGTGAAGCCGGTATCGACGCTCACGGCATCGATATCCGCGATTTCCCGGTCACCCAGTTGAAAGAACATGGGTTTACCAAAGTGTTTATCGCGCTGCATGGCCGAGGCGGTGAAGACGGTACCCTGCAAGGCATGCTGGAGTTCCTCGAACTGCCTTATACCGGCAGTGGCGTGATGGCTTCGGCACTGACCATGGACAAGTGGCGCACCAAGATGGTGTGGCAATCGATGGGCCTGCCGGTGGCACCTTATGTTGCGCTGAACCGTCAGCAGTATGCCGGTGCAGAAAAAGAGGCGCTGATCGCGCGCGTAGAGGCCTTGGGCCTGCCGCTGATCGTCAAGCCGAGCCGTGAAGGTTCCAGCGTCGGTATGAGCAAAGTCACCGAGCGTGGCGCTCTTGAAGCGGCTCTGGAAGAAGGTTTCCGCCATGACGACGACGTGCTGGTCGAGAAGTGGCTGAGCGGTCCGGAATACACGGTTGCGATGCTGGGTGATCAGGTTTTGCCGTCCATTCGCATTCAGCCGGCCGGCGTGTTTTACGACTATCAGGCCAAGTACATCTCGGACGATACCCAGTATTTCTGTCCGAGCGGCCTGGGTGCGGAACAGGAAGCCGAAATGGCGGCTCTGGCGTTACGCGCTTATCGTGGGCTGGACTGCAGCGGCTGGGGCCGCGTTGATGTGATGCAGGATAGTGATGGCAGCTTCTATCTGCTTGAGGTGAATACCTCGCCAGGCATGACCAGTCATAGCCTGGTGCCGATGGCAGCGCGCCAGTCTGGTTTAAGCTTCTCGCAGCTGGTAGCGAGAATTTTGGAGTTGGCCGACTGATATGTCGCAAGCTGCCCTGAATGCGCGTGAACGCGAGGTGGACAATAACCCGCGCCGCAGCAATGGAACCCAGTTGGCGGGAATGATTTTCCTGCTGATGGTGTTGGGAACGGTCCTGTGGAGTGGTTGGGCGGTGATTGGCTGGATGAAAGACGCCAGCCGCCTGCCGCTGTCACGACTGGTGGTGACCGGTGAACGTCACTACACCACCAACGACGATATTCGTCAGGCCATCCTGGCACTGGGATCGCCGGGGACGTTCATGACGCAGGATGTGGATATCATCCAGCAGCAGATTGAACGCCTGCCGTGGATCAAGCAGGCCAGCGTGCGCAAGCAATGGCCGGATGAGCTGAAGATCCACCTGGTGGAATATGTCCCGGTGGCGCGCTGGAATGATTTGCACATGGTAGATGCCGAAGGCAAATCCTTCAGCGTGCCTGCAGAACGAATTGGCAAACAGAAGTTGCCGTTGCTCTATGGTCCGGAAGGGAGCGAACAGGATGTTCTTGAAGGTTACCGGACCATGAGCAGCATGTTAGCGGCCAGCAAGTATACGCTGAAAATGGCGGCCATGAGCGCTCGCCATTCCTGGCAGCTGGCTTTGGATAATGATGTTCGGCTGGAGCTGGGACGCGACGATCGCACCGGACGCCTGCAGCGCTTTATCGAGCTTTACCCGGTATTGCAGCAGCAGGGGCAGGCAGAAAGCAAGCGAGTCAGTTATGTCGACTTACGCTATGAGGCCGGTGCATCGGTAGGTTGGGCCCCCGCGTTTATCGACCCGCAGGCTGCAGGCGATCGGCAGAACAGTAATCAGCAACAGAATCAGGCACAGGCAAAACAACAATGATCAAGTCGACGGACAGAAAACTGGTAGTTGGACTGGAGATCGGTACTGCAAAAGTCTCCGCATTGGTAGGGGAAGTTCTGCCCGATGGCATGGTCAACATTATCGGGGTGGGCAGTTGCCCGTCTCGCGGTATGGATAAGGGGGGCGTTAACGACCTGGAGTCGGTAGTGAAGTGCGTACAGCGTGCTATCGATCAGGCCGAACTGATGGCTGATTGTCAGATTTCTTCGGTTTACCTCGCATTATCGGGTAAACACATCAGCTGCCAGAACGAAATAGGGATGGTTCCTATTTCCGAAGAGGAAGTGACGCAGGAAGATGTGGAAAACGTGGTGCATACCGCTAAATCGGTACGCGTACGTGATGAACACCGCATCCTGCACGTCATCCCTCAGGAATACGCCATCGATTATCAGGAAGGCATCAAAAACCCGGTCGGGTTGTCCGGCGTGCGTATGCAAGCCAAGGTGCACCTGATCACCTGCCATAACGATATGGCTAAGAACATCGTTAAGGCAGTAGAACGTTGTGGTCTGAAAGTTGACCAACTTATTTTCGCCGGTCTGGCTGCCAGCTATGCAGTACTGACCGAAGATGAGCGCGAACTCGGCGTTTGTGTGGTGGATATCGGCGGCGGCACCATGGATATGGCGGTGTACACCGGCGGTGCGCTGCGCCACACCAAAGTGATCCCTTACGCAGGGAACGTGGTCACCAGCGATATCGCTTACGCCTTCGGCACGCCGCCGACAGACGCGGAAGCGATCAAAGTTCGACACGGCTGTGCGCTTGGGTCGATTGTTAGCAAGGATGAAAGTGTAGAGGTGCCAAGCGTTGGAGGACGTCCTCCTCGGAGTCTGCAAAGACAGACACTGGCTGAAGTGATTGAGCCACGCTACACCGAACTGTTGAATCTGGTTAACGATGAAATTTTGCAATTGCAGGAGCAACTGCGTCAGCAAGGGGTGAAGCATCATCTGGCAGCGGGTATTGTGCTGACCGGTGGCGCCGCCCAGATTGATGGCCTGGCAGCCTGTGCGCAACGGGTGTTCCACACCCAGGTACGCATCGGCCAACCCTTGAACATCACGGGTCTGACGGATTATGCGCAGGAGCCTTACTACTCTACGGCGGTAGGTCTGCTGCACTATGGAAAAGAGTCTCACCTGAGCGGTGAGGCAGAAGTAGAAAAACGCGCCTCGGTGGGCAATTGGTTTAAACGTATCAATAGCTGGCTGAGAAAAGAGTTTTAATGTTTCAACAAAGAGATCATGCTGAGTAATCTTTTTATGATCTCGCAGCGACAGGCACAAAACGGAGAGAAACTATGTTTGAACCAATGGAACTAACCAATGACGCGGTGATTAAAGTCATCGGCGTCGGCGGTGGCGGTGGCAACGCCGTTGAACACATGGTGCGCGAGCGCATCGAAGGTGTTGAATTCTTTGCCGTTAATACAGACGCTCAGGCGCTTCGTAAAACGGCAGTTGGCCAAACCATCCAGATCGGTAGCGGTATTACCAAAGGTCTGGGTGCAGGCGCGAACCCTGAAGTGGGTCGCAATTCAGCGGAAGAAGACCGTGAAGCCCTGCGCGCCGCACTGGATGGTGCAGACATGGTCTTCATTGCAGCCGGCATGGGCGGCGGTACCGGTACCGGTGCAGCGCCAGTGGTCGCTGAAGTTGCTAAAGATCTGGGTATTCTGACAGTGGCCGTGGTGACCAAGCCTTTCAATTTTGAAGGCAAGAAACGCATGGCGTTCGCTGAGCAGGGTATCGCAGAATTGTCCAAACATGTGGACTCACTGATCACTATCCCGAACGACAAGCTGTTGAAAGTTCTGGGTCGCGGCATTTCTCTGTTGGACGCGTTTGGCGCGGCTAACGACGTGCTGAAAGGCGCGGTACAGGGTATTGCCGAACTGATCACCCGTCCGGGCCTGATGAACGTCGACTTCGCCGACGTGCGCACCGTAATGTCTGAAATGGGCTACGCGATGATGGGTTCCGGCGTTGCCTGTGGTGAAGACCGTGCTGAAGAAGCCGCGGAAATGGCGATCTCCAGCCCACTGCTGGAAGATATCGACCTGTCCGGCGCTCGCGGCGTGCTGGTCAACATCACCGCCGGTTTCGACCTGCGCCTGGATGAGTTCGAAACCGTGGGTAACACCATTCGTGCTTTCGCTTCCGACAACGCGACCGTGGTAATTGGTACCTCGCTGGATCCGGAAATGAACGACGAACTGCGCGTGACCGTGGTTGCGACCGGTATCGGCATGGACAAACGTCCGGAAATCACTCTGGTGACCAACAAACAGGCCAGCCAGCCAGTGATGGATCATCGCTACCAGCAGCACGGCATGTCGCCGCTGCCGCAGGAAGTGAAACCTGCCGCCAAGGTGGTTAACGATCCGACTGCGCAGCCTAATAAAGAGCCCGACTATCTTGATATTCCTGCCTTCCTGCGCAAGCAGGCAGACTAAGAATATCCTGAGAATTTGGAATCTCCGCTCTTTGTGCTAAACTGTCCCGCCAGCCATGCTGTATGCTTGGCTGGTAGGATTGATAACATTGCGAGATAAAACGATGATCAAACAAAGGACATTAAAACGTATTGTTCAGGCGACTGGCGTCGGTTTGCATACCGGCAAGAAAGTCACGCTGACAATGCGACCCGCGGCGGCTAATACCGGGGTCATCTATCGTCGCACTGACTTGAATCCACCGGTTGATTTTCCGGCTGATGCAAAATCCGTGCGTGATACCATGCTCTGTACCTGCCTGGTCAATGAGCATGACGTGCGTATTTCTACCGTTGAGCATCTTAATGCCGCACTGGCTGGGTTGGGCATCGACAACATCGTTATCGAAGTTGACGCTGCTGAAATCCCTATCATGGACGGCAGTGCCAGTCCGTTCGTCTTCCTGTTGCTGGATGCCGGCATTGAAGAACTGAACTCTGCGAAGAAATTCCTGCGTCTGAAAGACACCGTGCGTGTTGAAGATGGCGACAAGTGGGCCGAGCTGTCCCCGCATAACGGGTTCCGCCTGGACTTCACCATCGACTTCAACCACCCGGCGATCGACGCCAGTACGCAACGCTACCGCCTTGATTTCTCTGCCGACTCGTTCGTGCGTCAAATCAGCCGTGCGCGTACTTTCGGCTTCATGCGTGACATCGAGTATTTGCAGTCACGTGGCCTGGCCCTGGGCGGCAGTTTTGACTGTGCCATCGTGGTAGATGATTACCGCGTGCTGAACGAAGACGGCCTGCGCTTCGAAGACGAATTCGTACGCCACAAAATGCTGGACGCCATCGGCGACCTGTTCATGTGCGGCCATAACATCATTGGCGCGTTTACCGCGTACAAGTCTGGTCATGCGCTGAACAACAAACTGCTGCAAGCAGTGCTGGCGAAGCAGGAAGCGTGGGAGTACGTCACCTTCCAGGACGAAGCCGAAATGCCGCTGGCATTCAAAGCTCCGTCTACCGTATTGGCATAAGTCGATACCGCTGATTATTTATCACGACTGGTAGCGTTGGCACTCTCTCCGGCCAACGATGCCAGTCGTTCCAATATCTTGCGCAGTTTTTCCGGACTGCGGCTCGCCAATACCCTTAATTCCCCAGCACTTTCCTGACTCAGATGACGCATAGGCACGCTTGACTGCGTATTTTCTGCCGTTTTTGCGGCGTCCTGCACAAGGTTGCTCCCTTTTGCCATCAAGGCCGGATTAATCCTGATGTCGATCGACGACAATGATGGTAGAATTTGCGCTCGTAGTGCTGATAATAAAGCCGGTTGTTCGTAGCGTAGACGCATCATCCAGCTGGCATTTGCCGTTTCTAGCACTAAAATACCCTGTCGGAAATTTGCGACGCGGCACCAAGGATGCAGTTGAACGGGCAACAGGCCTTTCACTGCACGGTTAAGCTTAAGCAACGCGACTGCGCGTTGTTGGACGTTATGCAATGGCCCTTTGTCTTCTGCAGACGCGTCGTCGAACAGGGAATCTAATAATTGTGGACGGCTATCGCGCATAATGGGCTCCGGCGGATTATAAACTCGTGATCGGTATTCTAAATCGTTGGCGACAATTTGGCAGACGTTATTTCTGGCCCCATCTCCTTTTAGGGATGGTTGCGGCCACGCTTGGCGTACCTACCAATCTGACCGGCAACCCCGATCAAGCCGCTCTGCCGAGCACCTCGTCCAGCCTCAACCGGCAAAACTCCGCCAGTGGCGCCTTTAATAGCCTGGCGTTGCTGCAAGAAGCGCACCGTCGCCCGACCTTCAGTGTCGATTATTGGCACCAGCATGCGCTTCGTACCGTCATTCGTCACCTCTCTTTTGCGCTTGCGCCGCAGGCCGTTTATGCTCGGGTGCAGGAAAGCGAAGCGGAAATTACCGAACCCCCATTGCAGGTGGCGCAACTGGCGCTGCTTTCTACCCTTAATGCGTTGCTGACGCACGAGCCGAAGCCGCCGACCATCATTCGCAACACTCACCATGCCGTGCTACCCGCTGTTGCGCAGCATCAGGCCGGGTTGTGGCTTGCGCAAGTGCAGGGCATTCGCGCCGGACCTGCAGCCTTAAGCTGATTTCTTGCCCCTCGGGCGACAAAAAAACCTAAAAAATAACAGCAAATTGACTGCCTGTGTTGGCCGTCATGACAGAGATATCAAACATCATGTTAGTGAAATTATTGACCAAAGTTTTTGGTAGCCGTAACGATCGTACGCTGCGCCGCATGCGCAAATCGGTTGAGCTGATCAACCAGATGGAACCGGACATGGAAAAACTGTCCGATGACGAACTGAAAGCCAAGACCAACGAGTTCCGCGCGCGCCTGGAAAAGGGCGAAGTGCTGGAAAACCTGCTGCCTGAGGCCTTCGCGGTAGTGCGTGAGGCGAGCAAGCGTGTCTTTGGTATGCGTCACTTCGACGTGCAGCTGCTGGGTGGCATGGTGCTGAATGACCGCTGTATCGCAGAGATGCGCACCGGTGAAGGTAAAACCCTGACCGCTACCCTGCCAGCCTATCTGAACGCCCTGAGCGGCCGTGGCGTGCACGTGGTAACCGTCAACGACTATCTGGCACAGCGTGACGCCGAGAACAACCGCCCGCTGTTCGAGTTCCTCGGTTTGAGCATCGGTATCAACCTGCCGGGCATGCCGGCACCGGCCAAGCGTGAAGCCTATGCCGCAGACATTACCTACGGCACCAACAACGAATACGGTTTCGACTATCTGCGCGACAACATGGCGTTCAGCCCGGAAGAGCGCGTTCAGCGTAAACTGCACTATGCGCTGGTGGATGAGGTTGACTCCATCCTGATCGATGAAGCGCGTACGCCGTTGATCATCTCTGGCCCGGCTGAAGATAGCTCCGAGATGTACATCAAGGTTAACAAGCTGATCCCTAAACTGATCCGTCAGGAAAAAGAAGATTCGGACTCCTTCCAGGGCGAAGGCCACTTCTCGGTTGACGAAAAGGCGCGTCAGGTGCACCTGACCGAACGCGGCCTGATCCTGATCGAAGAAATGCTGATGGAAGCCGGCATCATGGACGAAGGGGAGTCACTGTACTCACCGACCAACATCATGCTGATGCACCACGTGACCGCGGCTCTGCGTGCCCATGTGCTGTTCACCCGCGACGTTGACTACATCGTAAAAGACGGTGAAGTCATCATCGTCGACGAACACACCGGCCGTACCATGCATGGCCGTCGCTGGTCCGATGGCCTCCACCAGGCGGTGGAAGCCAAAGAAGGCGTGGAAATCCAGAACGAAAACCAGACCCTGGCCTCCATCACCTTCCAGAACTACTTCCGCCTGTATGAGAAGCTGGCCGGGATGACCGGTACCGCCGACACCGAAGCTTTTGAATTCAGCTCGATCTACAAGCTGGATACCATCGTGGTGCCGACCAACCGTCCAATGCTGCGTAAAGACATGCCGGATCTGGTCTACATGACCGAGCATGAAAAGATTGGCGCCATCATTGAAGATATTCGTGAGCGCACCGCCAACGGCCAGCCGGTTCTGGTCGGTACGATTTCAATCGAGAAATCCGAAGTGGTTTCGCGCGAGCTGGAGAAAGCCGGTATCGCCCATAAGGTGTTGAACGCCAAGTTCCACGCCATGGAAGCGGACATTGTTGCTCAGGCTGGCCAGACCTCTGCGGTTACCATTGCTACCAACATGGCCGGTCGTGGTACCGACATCGTGTTGGGCGGCAGCTGGCAGGCAGAGATTGCCCAGTTGGAAGATCCAACCGAAGAGCAAATCGCGGCGATTAAAGACGCCTGGAAAATCCGTCACGATGCCGTACTGGCAGCAGGCGGCCTGCACATCATTGGTACCGAGCGTCATGAATCACGCCGTATCGATAACCAGTTGCGCGGCCGTTCCGGTCGTCAGGGTGATGCCGGTTCATCCCGCTTCTACCTGTCGATGGAAGATGCCCTGATGCGCATCTTCGCCTCCGATCGCGTTTCCAACATGATGCGTAAATTGGGGATGAAAGAAGGTGAGGCGATTGAGCACCCATGGGTCACCAAAGCGATTGCCAACGCCCAGCGTAAAGTAGAAAGCCGCAACTTCGACATTCGTAAGCAACTGCTGGAATACGATGACGTGGCCAACGATCAGCGCCGTGCCATCTACAGCCAGCGTAACGAACTGCTGGACGTGTCCGACGTTAGCGAAACCATTGCCAGCATCCGTGAAGACGTGTTCAAGACCACGATCGACGGCTACATCCAACCGCAGTCGCTGGAAGAAGAGTGGGACATTCAGGGATTGACCGAACGTCTGAAAAACGATTTCGATCTGGATATGCCTATCGCCGAATGGTTGGATAAAGAGCCTGAGCTGCACGAAGAAACGCTGCGTGAGCGTATTCTGGAAAAAGCCAAGGAAGAGTACCAGCGTAAAGAAGAAGTGGTTGGCACCGAGATGATGCGCAACTTCGAGAAAGGCGTGATGCTGCAGACGCTGGATTCCCTGTGGAAAGAGCATCTGGCGGCCATGGACTATCTGCGTCAGGGCATCCATCTGCGCGGTTATGCGCAGAAAGATCCTAAGCAGGAGTACAAGCGCGAGTCCTTCAACATGTTCGCCACCATGCTGGAATCGCTGAAGCATGAAGTGATCAGCGTGCTGAGCAAGGTTCAGGTGCGGATGCCGGAAGAGGTTGAAGCCTTGGAACTGCAGCGTCGTGAAGAAGCTGAGCGTCTGGCCAAACAGCAGCAGCTGAGCCACTATGAAGAAAACGCGCTGGTGACTGAAGATCCTAATGCACCGACCATCGCAGAACGTAAAGTGGGCCGTAACGATCCGTGCCCATGCGGTTCCGGTAAAAAATACAAACAGTGTCACGGTCGTCTGCAGAACTAAGCCGACACTGTTTAACGAATAAAACCCAGGGGTTCAGCGTGCTGAGCCCCTGTTTTTTGGGGCTGCATTTCGCGCTCCAATGACTAAATCAGGAGGATGCGATGAAACATCTGAACATCGCCGTCGGCATCATTCGTAACGCCCAGCAGGAAATCTTTATTACTCGCCGTGCGGCCGATTCGCATATGGCCGGTTTCTGGGAGTTTCCCGGCGGCAAAATCGAACAGGGAGAGACGCCGGAACAGGCGCTTGGCCGTGAACTATTGGAAGAGACCGGCATTGAAGCCCTGCGTGCGGAGTTGTTGGACGTGCTTGAGCATCAGTTTAGCGATCGCATCGTCACGTTGAATTTCTATCTGGTGGAAGCCTGGGCTGGCGAACCCTTCGGTCGCGAAGGCCAGCCTATGCGCTGGGTAAAGCAGGCTGACCTGCGGGAAGACGAGTTCCCTCAGGCCAATATCAGTATTATCAAACTGCTGGTGGAGCAGGCAAAGGCTGCGCAGTAACACGATCGGCCTCGCAAGCGCCAGGCCGATAAGCAAGACGATCAGCGATCGTCTGCTTCACTCCACTCTTCGCTTTCGGAAAGATCGCTGTTGCTGGGAATGCGCTTCTCTTCATCAGCCCATTCGCCCAGATCAATCAGCTGGCAGCGTTTGCTGCAAAACGGACGAAATGGGCTCACTTCTCCCCAAACCACACCTTTGCCACAGGTTGGGCATTTCACTACGGTAGTCATATCTATTCCTTACTCCCTTCCAACGCCTGAAAGGTCTTTATGTCATTGGGTCAGCAACAGGCCAACTCAAAGGTTAGTCGTTCCGGCACGACGCCAAGCTCACTGTCCAGCGGCAGAAAACGAATCGCATAGCGCGTCTTATGGCCGGAAATTTGTGGGTAAAGCTGGTGCGCCAGATTGATGCGCAAGCGCAGTAGATCCGCCCCCTCGGCGTTATCCTGGAAAAAACCGTTCAGGCTGATCTGATTGCGAAATGGGCCGGCCTGACGGATCAGATCCAGCACCATAGTCAGTGCCTGGTTCAACGGTTCCAGCGTTTGCAACCATTCGGCTACGTCGTTATCCCGCTCTTGCTGAGGCGCATGCATCCACATGTGCAGCGTCGGCAAGTCAAAGCTGCAGCACCCGCCGGGGATGCTCAGGCGTTGCCGCACCAGACTAATCAGCCGATCTTCGCGCAGTGATTGACCCAGTCGCGGCGCCGACATCAGTGCGGTACCACGTTGCTTCAACTGGTTGCGCAACTGATCCACCAGCGACATATCAACGCCGGGAACGTCGGCCCATGCCAGCAACTTTTGCTGCTGGCGTTCCAGCTCTTTCAGTAGCTCGGTGCGTACTTCACCGCGCTCCAGCACGTCCAGCAGATCGGCGACGGTGCGGAAAAAGGTCAGGGCGATGGCCGTTTCGCTTAATGCACGCTGGCCATGCAGCTGTTGCAGCAAAAATTCCATGCGCAGCCAGGTGCGCATTTTTTCATTCAACGGATGTTCAAAAAGAACGCTTGGGGAAACATCACTCATTCAGTTTAATCCTGTCGGGTCGCTGATGCCGCCAGCTCAAGGTAACGGCAATGCAATGTGGCAACCAATGGCTCTATCCCCTGAGCGGCGCCGCTATTATCAATGATGTCGTCTGCAGCGGCCAGGCGCTGTTCACGCGTGACCTGTGCGGACAGTATGTTCTGTGCCTGCTGACGGCTGATACCGTCGCGAGCGATGGTTCTGGCCAACTGAGTCTCGCTGTCGACGTCAACCACCAGCACGCGATCGGCACGCGCCTGCAGGTTGTTCTCGACCAGCAGTGGCACCACCCAGAGAGCGTAGGGGCTGGTGACTTGCGCCAGTTGACGTTGAGTTTCCTGATGAATCAGCGGGTGCAGCAGCTGGTTTAGCCAGCGCTTTTCATCAGGATTACTGAAGATACACTGACGTAAGGCGGCACGGTTCAGTGAACCGTCCGGCTGCAACATTTCATTACCAAAACGGTCGGCGATGGCAGCCAGTGCCGGGGTGCCAGGCTCGACAACCTGCCGGGCGATAACGTCAGCATCGACCACCGTCACGCCGTGGCGAGCGAAGGCGTCTGCCACGGTGGACTTACCGCTGCCGATACCCCCTGTCAACGCAACAATGTAGGCCATGGTAGGGAATGCACCTGAGGTTCATAAAAAAATAATAGACGAATCATAAAGCGATCGCACAGAAGTGCAAGTAAGCCGGCGGCGCTTGCCGGGCCGCTTCGGCCGTACGGTGATAAAAAGCGCAGCCGGAAAGGGAAAATGAGCGGGAGGTCACACTGCGGTGTCGCAGGTAAATTTGTCGGATTGTAGCGCAAATAAAGGAGAATTCGCAGTCTTGTCCGGCGATTATTAGCGCGTATGATAGCGTCACTGGAACTGGCATTAATCTACCCGTCGCCTTTCAAGCTGCAGCGTTGTTGACTGCAACTTGAAATTCATTGGGTATAGGTTCGAATACTATCCTGCGATCCGTCGCCATAAACCAGGAAATCATAAGTCATGCGTATTGAAGAAGATTTGAAGTTAGGCTTTAAAGATGTGCTGATTCGCCCAAAGCGTTCCACACTGAAAAGCCGCTCAGAAGTTGAACTGGAACGTCAGTTTACCTTCAAACATTCTGGCTGTAGCTGGTCTGGTGTGCCGATCATCGCCGCCAACATGGATTCAGTCGGTACCTTCAGCATGGCAGAGGCCCTGGCTTCCTTCGATGTTCTCACCGCCGTACACAAACACTACACCGTAGAGCAGTGGGCCGCCTTTGTGCAGCGCGTGCCGGCATCGGTGCTGCGCCACGTGATGGTTTCAACCGGCACGTCTGACGCTGACTTTGTGAAAATGAAGCAGATCCTGGCGCTGTCACCCGAGCTGAAATTTATCTGTATCGACGTAGCCAATGGCTATTCCGAGCATTTTGTCGCTTTCCTGCAGAAAGCGCGCGAAGCCTGTCCGAAGCATGTTATTTGCGCCGGGAACGTCGTCACCGGTGAAATGGTGGAAGAACTCATCCTGTCCGGCGCCGACATTGTTAAAGTCGGTATTGGTCCAGGCTCTGTCTGCACGACCCGCGTGAAAACCGGCGTCGGTTATCCGCAGTTGTCTGCGGTGATCGAATGCGCCGATGCGGCACACGGCCTCGGCGGCCAAATCGTTAGCGATGGCGGTTGTTCTGTCCCGGGCGACGTAGCGAAAGCCTTTGGCGGCGGTGCTGATTTTGTCATGCTGGGCGGCATGCTGGCCGGCCACGACGAGTGTGAAGGCACCATTGTGGAAGAGAACGGTGAGAAATTTATGCTGTTCTACGGCATGAGCTCCGAGTCGGCGATGAAACGCCACGTCGGCGGCGTTGCCCAGTACCGTGCGGCCGAAGGGAAAACCGTCAAGCTGCCGTTGCGGGGAGAAGTTGAATTCACCGTCCGCGACATCCTCGGCGGCCTACGTTCCGCTTGCACCTACGTCGGTGCGGAGCGTCTGAAAGAGCTGACCAAGCGCACCACCTTTATCCGCGTTGCAGAGCAGGAAAACCGCATCTTCGGCAGCAAGTAAGCGGCGCCTTTCGGCACCAGCAACTCGTGGGCGCAGTTCAATGCTGCGCCCAATCACTGACGGGCTTACCCCAAAACATTCCCCAACTGAAATATCGGCAGATACATGGCGATCACCAATGTGCCGACGATCCCTCCCACCACCAGCATCAATAGGGGCTCCAGCGTTTGCGCCAGGGTATCGGCCAGCTCAAAGGTTTGCTGTTCATGCCACACGGCCAGTTTGCCCAAGAGGGTATCTAACGAACCGGATTCTTCGCCCACCCGCACCAATTGCTGGCACAGCGTTGGGAAAAGCGCCTGCTGTTCCAGGGCGCGATGAAAAGTCTGCCCTTGCGCAATCTGTTGCCTGATGGTGTCAATCGCCTGGCGATAAAACAGGTTATCCACCGACAGCGCTGCTGCAGCCAACCCGTCAACCAGGCTGAGCCCAGCCTGCTGGGTCATGGCCAGAATACGGAATATTTGGCTCAGGCAGCCGCCTTTGATCAGGTGCGCAATCAGCGGCAGCCTCAACAGCGCCGCCTGTTCGCGCCTGCGCCATTGAGGCTGTGGATGCAGGCGGCGGAGATAGGTGTATGCCATGCAGACCAGAATCGCCGCCAGCCAGGGACCGCTACCGATCAGCAGGGAGGAAAGGTTCAGCAACCCTTGGGTAAACCACGGCAGCGGCGCATTGAAGGACTGATAGACGCCGGCAAACTCCGGCAACACCATCACCAGCATCAAAATACTTACCAGCAGCGCCACCGCGCAGATAAACAAAGGATAACGCAGCGCCTTGATGACTTTCTTTTGCAGTTTTTGCTGTGCTTCCTGCTGTTGGGCCAGTTGCAGGCAGCATTCATCCAGGTGGCCGGTCAGCTCGCCAATGGCGATTAGCTGGCGGTAGATCAGAGGAAACACGGCATGTTGCTCTGCGATGACCTCAGAAAATGGCTGACCCTGGCGCACCTGTCCACTCACTTCCCGCAGCAGGCAGCGCCAGGCTGCGGACGGGTGCTCTGCAGCCAGCAACTGTAACCCGCTGACCAGCGGCAATCCGGCCTGTAGCAGGGTGGCTAACTGACGGGTGAACTGAATCAGAGGTTCACCGCGCCATTGACCCGGTGAAATACGTTTTCCGCTGTTGATCTGGCAGGGTTGCAGCCCTTGTTCGATCAACCACTGGCTGACCTCATTCTTCTCACCGCTCATCAGCTCACCCTCACGCAGCTGCCCGTGTGGGTCAATTGCCTGCCAGAGGAAAAGGCGCAGCGTTTTCACGGAGCGCCCCCGCTGTCGGCAATAACACCGACAATGCGGTACACCTCCTCCAGCGAGGTGACGCCCTGAGCGGCCAGCGTTAACCCGGCTTGCAGTAACGTCGTCTGCCCCTGCTGTCGGGCGATTTCAGCCAACATACCGGGGGTTGCCCCCGCCAGCAGGCCGGCTTGCACCTCCGGGGTAATGGTCAACAGTTCATACACCCCGGTACGGCCGTAGTAACCGCTGAAGCAGTGTTCGCAGCCATCGGCCTGCCAGGGCAGCAGAGGTGTAGCCCAAATGGCTGTGGGAAAACGTACGGGCTGGCTTTGTTGATAGCGACAGTGGCTGCATAGCTTGCGCACCAGTCGTTGTGCGATAACCAGTTTCAGACAGGCGGCAATCAGGTAGCCCGGGATACCCATATGGGTCAGGCGCGTCAGGGTTTCGCTGGTGGAATTGGTGTGTAAAGTGGAAAGCACCAGGTGGCCGGTTTGAGCGGCTTTTACTGCGATCTCCGCCGTTTCCCGATCGCGGATCTCACCGATCATGATGACGTCCGGATCCTGTCTCAGCAAGGCGCGTAATACGCGGGAAAAATCCAGTTCCGTTTTGGCGTTGGTCTGCGTCTGATTGATACCGAACAGGGGAATTTCAATCGGATCCTCGACGCTGCATAAATTACTTTGCGCATCATTTAACTGACGCAGACCGCTGTACAGCGTGACGGTTTTGCCGCTGCCGGTGGGGCCGGTGACCAGGATCATACCCTGTGGGCAGGACAAGGCCGTGGAAAACTGCGCCAGTGCCGTCGGATCCATACCCAATTGCTCCAACGGCAGCTCCTGGCGTTCAGTTTGCAAAATTCGCAGCACCACTTTTTCGCCGTGCAGGGTGGGCAGGGTGGCGATACGCATGGAGTAGCGAGCGTTATCCAACCGCACGCTGAGCTGTCCATCCTGCGGCAGGCGGCGCTCGGCGATGTCCAACTGCCCCATGATTTTCAATCGGGCCGTGAGGCGAGCGGCAAGCGTGAATGGCGGTGAGGTTATCGCCTGCAACACGCCGTCAATACGTAGTCGGATACGAAGAGTCTGTTGGTAAGGCTCGAAATGAATGTCCGAGGCTCGTCGCTGAATGGCGATGCGAAGCGTCTGATTGATAAATTGCACCACGGGGGCGTCACTGTCGTCGTTTAATGAGGGCGCGGCGGGTTGATCCTCCGGTGCGACCTGTTCGAGCCGATCGCCCCGCATTTGTCGACGATTCAGCTCTGACTCCAGCCTGGCCGCCGGCCATTGTTCCAGGTGAATGCGTTTACCGGTGGCAAAACGCAGGGCCGACAGCAGCGCCTGGGGGGCCTCGGCAGTCAGTGCGACGTTCAGGCACTGGTCATCTTCACTAAGAGCCAGTGCCTGATAGCGCTGGCACAGGGTATGGATTTCATCGCTGATTACCGTACTCATGATGTTGGCGCCACGGCGGTAGTGTCAAAACGGAAAACTTCCTGACAGGTTTCCTGCAGATTGCTGTTTTCGCTGGTGCACTGGCGTGTCCAACGCGTCAGGCCGCTGGCATTTTGGGTTGGCGTCAGTGCGACCGTCAACCCCTGCAGCGTTTGCGTGCCGGTCAGCGAGATCACGCCCTGGCTGACCTGTACCGCGCTGACGTAACGTGAGGCGTCGCCGGTAGGGATGCCTTTGCTGCCGGCGTTGCAGCCGGTCGGCGTGCCGCTGTCAAGCACGCACAGTTCAACGGCCAGCTTATACGGCGTCATGGTTTGCAGCATGTCGGTCATCGCTGCCTTTTGGATATAGCGCTGATAGGCAGGAATACCTATGGCGCTCAGTATGGCGATAATGGCGATTACCACCATCAGTTCTATCAGGGTAAAACCGCGCTGCGTTTCCATCCGTTGCTTCCTCCATGTCAATGTGAGGACCAGAGTAATCAGGCCAACGGGGCGCTTCGAGCGAGTGATGGCTGTTTTTAGGCGCAGTTCCACAGCAATCGACTGAGGTTGCAGCAGCGGGAAAAGAGATGAGGCGTGTTTCGCAATTTTGGTGAAAAAACACCTCCCCGCTGGTTCAGGGAGGTGCGGG
Source organism: Serratia sp. OS31 (assembly GCF_014164835.1). Lineage (NCBI taxonomy): Bacteria > Pseudomonadati > Pseudomonadota > Gammaproteobacteria > Enterobacterales > Yersiniaceae > Serratia > Serratia sp. OS31. The sequence goes on from NZ_JACJFQ010000032.1 coordinate 36,642, forward strand.
GCGCGGATGTTATTTGAAGCGCATGGAAAGATCGAGGGCGGTCACATGTTTGGTCAGCGCACCTACAGAGATGTAGTCCACGCCGGTTTCGGCGAAGGTACGCAGGGTTTCGCTGGTCACGTTGCCGGAGACTTCCAGCTGTGCGCGGCCCTGGGTTTGCGCCACGGCGGCGTGCATCATTTCGACGCTGAAATTGTCCAGCATGATAATGTCTGCACCGGCGTCCAGCGCCTGCTGCAGTTCGTCCAGCGACTCGACTTCCACCTCGACCGGCACGTCGGCATGCAGCCAGACGGCCTTCTCGACGGCATTTTTGATCGAGCCGGAAGCAATGATGTGGTTTTCCTTGATCAGGAAGGCGTCGGACAACCCCAGACGATGGTTGTTGCCGCCGCCGCACAATACGGCATATTTCAGTGCGGTGCGCAGCCCTGGCAGGGTTTTGCGGGTGTCGAGCAGGCGGGTTTTCGTTCCCTGCAACAGTGCCACATAGCGGCTGACTTCGGTCGCTACGCCGGACAGGGTCTGCACAAAATTCAGCGCGGTGCGCTCACCGGTCAGCAGCACTCGTGCCGGGCCGGTCAGTTTGCAAAGCGGTTGATCGGGTACCAGGCTATCACCGTCCGCCACCTGCCAGTCCACCTTCACCTGGTTGCCCAGTTGGATAAAAACTTCATTTAGCCAGCGCTTACCACAAAATATACCGGGTTCGCGGGTAATGATCGTGGCTTCGGCCTGGGTATCGGCCGGTAATAATTGCGCGGTAATATCGCGTTCGGCATCGACTTCGCCTCCCAGGTCTTCACGCAGCGCCTGGGCAACGGCATAGGGGATATCGCTTTCAATTCGTTCAAGAAGCTCGGTGCGGCGAGTGTCGGCACTGTAGCGGCGTGTCGGCATAGAAAACTCCGAAATGGACGGTAAGATCGTAGGGGGAACATGCTACTCTGTTGCCGTGACAAGTACCACCGCCCAGAGGTATCTGATGCAGTTAGAACAAGGCTGGATTGTCGGGGTAACCCGGGTTGTCTCGCCGCATTGCGATCTTCGCCCGAATGAGGAGGCGCCTTCGCTGCTGGTGATCCACAATATCAGCCTGCCGCCCGGCGAGTTCGGCGGCCCCTATATCGATCGGCTGTTTACCGGTACTCTTGATCCTGCGGATCACCCCTATTTTTCTGATATTCATCAGTTGCGCGTTTCGGCGCACTGCCTGATCCGTCGCGAGGGTGAAATCGTTCAGTATGTGCCCTTTGACCGCCGAGCTTGGCACGCGGGCGTTTCTTCATATCAGGGACGAGAGCGCTGTAACGATTTTTCGATCGGCATTGAACTGGAAGGTACCGATCAGGTGGCGTTCACGCCGCAGCAATACCAAAGTCTGAACGCGGTGACCGCGCTGCTGATCCGGCATTATCCGATGTTGGCGGCGCATATCGCCGGGCACAGTGACATTGCCCCTGGCCGCAAAACCGATCCCGGCCCGGCGTTTGACTGGGATTTATATCTGGCATCTCTGGAACAACCCGGCGGACCAGATGACGCTATGCTTGGAACAATGGAAAGGGAGAGGAGTCGCTAATGACGCTGTTTACGCTGTTACTGGTTCTGGCGTGGGAACGTTTATTCAAGCTGGGTGAGCATTGGCAGTTGGATCATCGCCTTGAGGTGGTATTTCATCGGCTGCATCGGTTTTCACTGGCGCAAACGCTGCTGATGACGCTGGCCTGGATGGTGGTGGTGGCAGGGATCCTGTGGCTGTCCCAGGGGCTGTTTTTCGGCGTAGTGACGCTGTTGCTGTGGATCGTCATTGATCTGCTGTGTGTCGGCGCAGGGATCAAGCGTAAACACTATCGGGCCTATCTGAAGGCCGCTCGGCAGGGGGATGCGCATGCCAGCGATCAAATGGCGGAAGAACTGGCGCTGATCCACGGTCTGCCGGTGGATTGCAGCGAAGAGCTGCGCTTGCGTGAACTGCAAAATGCGCTGCTGTGGATTAACTTCCGTTATTATCTGGCGCCGCTGTTTTGGTTCGTGGTCTGTGGGCCTTACGGGCCGATAGCGCTGGCAGGCTACTCTTTCCTGCGCGCTTACCAGACCTGGCTGGCGCGCCACAACACGCCGCTGGAGCGTTCGCAGTCAGGCATCGATCATCTGCTGAACTGGCTGGACTGGATCCCGGTGCGTCTGGCCGGTGTGGCTTACGCCCTGTTTGGCCATGGTGAAAGAGCGCTGCCGGCGTGGTTTGCGTCGTTGGGCGATCGTCACTCCTCGTCGTATCAGGTGCTAACGCGGTTGGCGCAGTTTTCACTGGCGCGCGATCCTCACATGGATCCGGTACAGACCCCACGGGCGGCGGTCACCCTGGCGCGTAAGGTGACGATGATTATCGTGGTGGTGGTGGCGCTGCTGACCATTTACGGTGCCTTGCTCTAAAGCGAGAGCAGGGGGCACGATGGAAATAAAAACGGGCGCCAGGCGCCCGTTTTTATTGGCTTGACCAATCTTACAGCTTGGCGAAACAGCGACGTGCGGCATCGATGGTGCGCTGAATGTCTTCCTTGCTGTGAGCAACGGACATAAAGCCAGCCTCAAAGGCGGAAGGCGCCAGATAAACTCCTTCCTCCAGCATCAGGTGGAAGAAGCGCTTAAAGCGTTCTACATCGCACTGCATCACGTCCTGATAGCAGGTTACTGCCGGGGCATCGGTAAAGAACAGGCCAAACATCCCGCCAACGTGGTTAACCACCAGCGCGATGTTTTCTTCTTCAGCCGCGTGCAGCAGGCCAGCCGCCAGCATATCGGTCAGTTCGGTCAGGGTCTGGTGAATGCCGACCTGAGAGACTTCGGTCAGACAGGCATAGCCGGCCGCCATCGCAATCGGGTTGCCGGACAGGGTGCCAGCCTGATAGACCGGCCCGGTTGGTGCCAGCGCTTCCATCACTTCGCGGCGGCCGCCAAAGGCGCCGACAGGCATGCCGCCACCGATGATTTTGCCCAGGCAGGTGAGATCGGGTTCTACGCCGTAATGAGCCTGAGCCCCGGCCAGCGCTACGCGGAAGCCGGTCATGACTTCGTCGATAATCAACAGCGCGCCGTACTTGTCGCACAGTGCGCGCAAGCCCGGCAGGAACTCCGGCAGTGGCGGCACGCAGTTCATGTTGCCGGCGACCGGCTCGACGATGATGCAGGCGATCTCGGAAGGGTATTGTTCAAATGCGGCCTGCACCGAATCCAGATCGTTAAAGGTGCAGGTCAGGGTGTGTTTGGCGAAATCGGCCGGTACGCCCGGCGAATTAGGCTGGCCCAGGGTCAGCGCGCCGGAGCCGGCTTTGACCAGCAGGCAGTCGGCGTGGCCGTGGTAGCAGCCTTCAAATTTGATGATCTTGTCGCGGTTGGTGTAGCCACGCGCCAGACGGATTGCGCTCATGGTGGCTTCGGTACCCGAGTTCACCATTCGCACCATATCCATGGTCGGCACCAGTTCGGTCACCAGCTCCGCCATTTTAACCTCCATCTCGGTCGGCGCGCCAAAGCTCAGGCCGCGCTGCGCCGCTTCAATGACCGCGTTGCGGATCGCCGGGTGGTTGTGACCCAACACCATCGGGCCCCAGGAACCGACGTAGTCGATATAACCTTTGCCGTCGACGTCGAACAGGTAAGCCCCGTCCGCCCGTTCGATAAACAGCGGCACACCGCCAACGCCGTTGAATGCACGCACCGGAGAGTTAACCCCGCCTGGGATTACCTGTTTTGCCTCGGCATACAGACTTTCGGACTTGCTGTTTAAGCTCATAGAACGGCTCCTGGATTCTCTTTTGAATGATTTGACCGCGCTATTCTAGTGAAGTGTTCGTCGATATGAAACGATCACAGTCAGATACCTATTTAGAGGGGCGATCGATTAGCGGGTGGGTTAGAATAATCAACTAGCCTATTTGTATTACATTTAATTCCATTAATGAATAACCCATTATGACTGAATTACAGCAACAGCCGCGGGTGGCACAGGCCCCACGTCTAAAACGCAGTGACGCAGTGCGCCAGCTTTTACGCCGGGATAAAACGCCGGTGGCGATCCTGTTTATGGCGGCGCTGGTGGGCACCCTGGCGGGTCTGCTCGGGGTGGCCTTTGATAAGGCGGTGGACTGGGTACAGCAGCAGCGCTTTTCTGCTCTGGCGCAGGTCGCCGATTATTGGATCCTGGTTTGGCCGCTGGCCTTTATTCTTTCCGCCGCGCTGGCGATGTTGGGATATTACCTGGTGCGTCGCTTTGCCCCGGAGGCTGGGGGATCGGGCATACCGGAGATCGAAGGGGCGCTGGAAGAGCTGCGCCCGGTGCGTTGGTGGCGAGTGATCCCGGTGAAGTTTATCGGCGGTATGGGTACCTTGGGGGCGGGTATGGTGCTGGGCCGCGAAGGGCCTACGGTGCAGATGGGCGGCAACGTCGGGCGCATGGTGCTGGATATCTTCCGCATGCGCGGTGCCGAAGCACGCCATTCTTTGTTGGCTACCGGTGCAGCCGCCGGCCTGTCCGCAGCCTTTAACGCCCCGCTGGCGGGCATTTTGTTTATCATTGAAGAGATGCGGCCGCAGTTCCGCTACAACCTGATTTCGATTAAAGCCGTGTTTATCGGCGTCATTATGTCGAGCGTGGTGTTCCAGCTGTTCAACGGGGAAGGTTCGGTGATTGCGGTGGGCAAGCTTTCCTCGGCGCCGATCAATACCCTTTGGCTGTATTTGGTGCTGGGGGCGATATTTGGTGCGGTGGGGGTGATGTTCAACGCGTTGGTCTTCCGCACTCAGGATATGTTCGCTCGGCTGCACGGCGGCAAAATGCGCAAAATTTTGCTGATGGGCGGTTTGCTTGGCGGTATTTGCGGCATTCTGGGGTTGATCCAGCCCGAAGCGGCTGGCGGCGGTTTTGGCCTGATCCCGATCGCCGCAGCGGGTAACTATAGCGTCGGCATGCTGATGTTTATTTTTATCACCCGGGTGATCACTACGCTGTTGTGTTTCGGTTCGGGGGCTCCGGGCGGCATTTTTGCGCCGATGCTGGCGTTGGGCACGCTGTTTGGCACCGCCTTTGGCCTGGCCGGCGGCCATTTGTTCCCTGAGTACGGCATCGAAGCCGGCACCTTCGCCATTGCCGGCATGGGTGCGCTGTTTGCTGCCACGGTGCGTGCGCCGCTGACCGGGATCGTGCTGGTGCTGGAGATGACCGACAATTACCAGCTCATCCTGCCAATGATAATTACCTGCCTGGGTGCTACGCTGGTGGCGCAGTTCCTCGGGGGCAAGCCATTGTATTCCTCAATATTAGCCCGCACCTTACAACGGCAGGAAGCGTTGCAGGCAAGCGAGGCGGCAGATAAAACAGGTAAAGAAAATACAACAAATGCGGTGAATACTTGAACGCAACACTCAGGTATTGGATAATCATTAACATTAATCCGGCCGCCATTGTAGCGACCTGATGCAGAACAATGTTGGGAGTAAAGAGTATGAGTGATGAAACAGCACTGCCCCTGCAATTTACCGAGGCAGCAGCAAGCAAGGTTAAAGTCCTGATTGCTGATGAAGAAAATCCGAATCTGAAGTTGCGGGTTTACATTACCGGTGGCGGTTGCAGCGGATTCCAATACGGCTTCACTTTTGACGACAAGGTCAACGATGGCGATATGACCATCGAGAAGCAGGGCGTTGCGCTGGTGGTTGATCCGATGAGCCTGCAGTATCTGGTGGGTGGCTCGGTCGATTATACCGAAGGCCTGGAAGGCTCGCGCTTTGTGGTGACTAACCCGAACGCCAAAACCACCTGCGGCTGTGGATCTTCCTTCAGCGTCTGATCCTGTATGCCGTGGTGCAGAGAACCCGCCAACCTCACCGGTTTGCGGGTTTTTTTATGGTTACCATTCTACGGTGACCAATTCGCGATACGCTTCACTGCCGCCCTCGTTTTGTAACCTGCTACGGGTCACCTTAGGCTGGCTATCGGTCGCATTGCCGCATTTCACCTGAGGGGCCGTGCCGCTGACATCTACGCTGCACATAGGCATTAAGGTCAGGCTGACGCCGATTTTGCCGCTGGTGGTACCGGCGTAAGCGAGAGAGCTGCACAGCAGTACGCTGAACAATAAGATAATATTTTTCATCATTAGGACAACAGCCATCCGTAAGCAATCACATAATGGCTTATCGGCAAAAAGTTAATAAAATTTAACAGGGCGGGAGAATAGTTAACTTGAACTTAAAAAGTTTATTACATTGTTTTCCCTGAATTTTTCAGGAGTTGATAATAACATTTGTTTATTAATTGGTCGAATGTTCTGCTTTAGGGGGGGAGCGTGATAAGGCTCCGCCCGGAATCGGGCGGAGTGGGATTAGCGCTCGAGGATAAATGCGGGCAGTTTTAGGTGCCAGCGAATGGCTGCCAGCCGGATCGCCAAGGTGATGACCATGCCAAGCATCATCGCCTGCTGCAGCGGCATACCGAAGGTTGCGTAGGCCGTAGCATGTACGATGCCGCCGATAATGCAGGCGGTGGCGTAAATTTCGGTTCTCAGGATCATGGGGATTTCACGCGCCAGTACATCGCGGATAATGCCGCCGCCGACGCCGGTGATCACTCCCATACAGATCGCCACTAACGGGCTGGCATCGGCCGCGAAGGCTTTATTTACCCCGATACCGACGAACACCGCCAGCCCGACGGCATCCAGCACCGGCAAGATCCATTTAGGCAGGCGGCGTGGCTGGCGCACCAGCAGCAGCGTCAGCACGCAGGTGATCATCGCCACCACCAGATCGGTCGGATCTTTCACCCAAAATACCGGCCCGTTGGCCAATGCCATGTCGCGAATGGTGCCGCCGCCCACCGCAGTCACCACGCCAAGTACCAGCACGCCAAAGGGATCCATCCGCAACTTGCCCGCCAGCAATACGCCGGAAATGGCGAAAACCGCCGTGCCCAGGATATCCAGCCAAAACACCAGCATTAACGGATCTCCGCCAGTTGGCTGCACAGCTGTTGTGCTGCCAGCATAATGCGGGGGCCGGCGCGGTTGAACCAGTCGCCATTGAGCGCAATCACCGGTATCTGCAGTTGCGGAGCCCAGAAGGCCTTCACGCTGGCGATCTCTTTTTGGTCGCCGGTAATAACGATGGCCTGGGGTTGACGCGCCAACACCTGCTCACGGCTGATTTGCGGCCACGGCATACGGCTGTCGGCAAAGATGTTTTCCGCACCGCACAGCGACAACACCTGGCTTTGCAAGGTGGCACCGGAAGTGGTGAACAAAGGTTGGGTGCCGAATTGCAGCAGGACTCGTCTTGGCTGAGTGTGAGGATATTTGGCTTTCAGGTCGGCAATTTGCTGACGAAGAGCCTCTGCGGCCTGATGCGCCTGTTCAGGATGCGGACTGTATTGGGCCAGTTGATCCAGTGAGCGGGGAATATCCTCCAGGGTGGTGGCGTCGGCATAAAAAATCGGAATGCCGAAAGCGGCGAGCTGATCCAGCACCCGCTGTGGGTTGCCGCCGCGCCAGGCCAGGATCAGATCCGGCTTTAGCGCCAGTACCCGCTCAAGATTGATGCCTTGCCAGGAGGCCACCTGCTCGAGTTTCCTGGCGGCCGGGGGATAATCTGAATAGGCGCTTACCGCCAGCAGCGTGTCGCCCATGCCGGCGGCATAGGCAAGTTCGGTGGTATTGGGTGCCAGGCTGATCACGCGCTGGGCAGCGCCGACAGGCAGCGCCACCCACAATGCCAGCAGCCACAACAGGGCTGAAAAGCGTCGCGTCACATTAACCGCGCTTAGCCAGAGTCTGCAGCATGGCGTTAACCATCAGCGTGGATTGCTGGGCGGCCACCACCAGGAACTCGTCGAAGCTCATGTGCGATTCACTGTCGGCAACGTCAGAGATTGCGCGCACTACGACAAACGGGGTGCCGAACAGGTGGCAAACGTGGCCCACGGCCGCCGCTTCCATTTCTACTGCCGCCACGCTCGGGAAAGTAGCGCGAATACGGGCCAAAGGCTCTGCGCCGTTAATAAAGGCATCGCCGCTGCAAATCAGGCCGCGTACGGCGTTCAGATCCAGTTGCTTGATGCAGCTTTCCGCTAGGGCAATCAGCGCGTCGTCCGCGACAAACGCCGCCGGGCAGCCGGCCATTTGGCCTGGTTCGTAACCGAAAGCGGTCACGTCGGCATCGTGATAACGTACTTCTTCGGACACCACGATATCGCCGACCTTCAGCGTGCTGGCCAGGCCACCGGCGGAACCGGTGTTGATCACCACGTCCGGCTTGCAGTGTTCCAGCAGCAGGGTGGTCCCCATGGCCGCAGAAACCTTGCCGATGCCGGATTTAAGCAACGCCACGTCAACGCCACCGATCTGGCCGGTATAGATTTCACAGCCCGCGCGTTGAATGGTCTGACGGTTTTCGATTTGATCGCGCAGCAGGGTGACTTCCTGCTCCATTGCGCCGATGATGCCTACTTTCATAAATAACACTCGCTGATTGGGTGTGGGAATTGCGGCATAGTCTATCATGGCTCTCATAGAGAGATAATGCGTTGCATATGCCGTCGGGAATTGTTATCACGGGGGCTGGGCGCAACGGCGGAGAAACAGATGTCCGGGATCGACTTTAAACAGAAAATCAGCTTCCAACGGCCCTTCAGCAAGCCGATTGAAGCCGAAGAAGAATACGACATAGTGCGGCAGTTCGAGAGCGATCGCGGGCGTATTGTCAATTCCGCCGCCATCCGCCGTCTGCAGCAAAAAACCCAGGTGTTTCCGCTCGAACGCAACGCCGCGGTGCGCAGCCGCCTGACGCACTCCATGGAAGTGCAACAGGTAGGGCGGCATATCGCCAAAGAGATCCTCAATCGTTTCAAACAGGAAGGGCGGATTGACGAGCTCGGCCTGACCAAGTTGCTCGATCCTTTTGAAAGCATTGTCGAAATGGCCTGTCTGATGCACGACATCGGCAACCCGCCTTTCGGCCATTTTGGCGAGTCGGCGATTAACGACTGGTTTTCGCAGCGGCTCGATCCCGCCAACTGTGGCAGTGAGCCCGCCAGTCACGATCGCTGTCAGGTCAGCGTCTTGCGTCTGCACGAAGGCGAGAGCGATCTCAACCGCCTACGCAGCCGCATTCGTCACGATCTCAGCCACTTCGAAGGCAATGCCCAGGCCATCCGCCTGGTGTATACCCTGCTGAAGCTTAACCTGACCTATGCACAGGTGGGCTGTATCCTGAAATATACCCGCCCGGCCTACTGGGCCAGCGATATTCCCGCCAGCCACAACTACCTGATGAAAAAACCGGGCTTTTATCTGGCGGAAGAGGCTTTTGTCGATCGGTTGCGGCGTGAGTTGAATATGGGCGAGTTCGACCGTTTCCCATTGACCTATATTATGGAAGCTGCTGACGATATTTCGTACTGCGTGGCGGATTTGGAAGACGCGGTGGAAAAAAACATTTTCACCGTCGAACAGCTTTACCAGCATTTAACTCAGGAATGGGGCGAGGTCACGCCGGGCGATTTGTTTGATAAAACCGTGGCCAGCGCTTTTCGCAAAATCGATCGCGGCGGTGCGCGGCGCAGTACTGAAGATCAATTCTTCATGTATTTGCGCGTTTTCACCGTGGCGCGTTTGGTGCCGCATGCGGCACAGCGTTTTATTGATAATCTGGATGCGGTTTTCCAGGGAAACTTTAATCAGGCGCTGCTGGAGGATTTCAGCCCGGCTTACCAGCTGTTGAAAATATTCAAGAATGTTGCCTTCAAACACGTCTTCAACCATCCGGAAGTCGAACAGCTTGAGCTGCAGGGCTACCGGGTGATCAGCGGCCTGCTGGATATCTACAGCCCGTTGCTGGCAATGTCCTTGGCGGATTTTACCCGGCTGGTGCAGGAAGACAGCCATCGTGCTTATCCGATAGAAACACGCCTGTTTCACAAGCTTTCGACCAAACATCGCCTGGCGTATATCGAAGCAATTGAAGGTTTGCAGCACCTGTCGCCTGAGCAACTGGCTATCCGGGAGTATTATTTCCGCGCGCGTTTGCTGCAGGATTATATCAGCGGCATGACCGATCTTTATGCCTATGACGAATACCGCAGATTAATGGCTGCGGAATAATTCATTCGGCTAATAAATATTATTTTGAGCCGTTTTCCGAGTGCCGCGAGCTTATTTGGAGTTTTGTAAAGACGGACAATATTTGTTTACTATTACCAATAATCTGCGCCGGAACTTCGGGTTATTAATAGGCTCTCACTATGCACAAAGACCCTAATACTTTCTGATCGACTTTAGAAGAGACACACAGATGAAAAAAACCGCATTAGTTCTGAGCGCATTGGCATTCAGTATTGGTATGGCGATGGGCCCGATGACGGCCGTTGCTGCAGAAACCGCGTCTTCCAGCACCCAGCAATTGCCGAGCCTGGCACCGATGCTGGAAAAAGTGATGCCTTCCGTGGTCAGCATCAATGTTGAAGGCAGCACCACGGTCAATACGCCGAAGATGCCACAGCAGTTCCAACAGTTCTTCGGTGAAGATTCACCGTTCTGCCAGGACGGTTCGCCGTTCCAGGGCTCGCCGATGTGTCAGGGGGGGGCCGGTGCTGAACCGGGGGCTCCTGATCAGGGCACGCAGCAAAAATTCCAGGCGCTGGGCGCCGGTGTGGTGATTGACGCGGCCAAAGGCTACGTGGTGACCAACAACCACGTGGTGGACAATGCCAACAAAATTCAGGTCCAACTGAGCGACGGTCGCAAATTTGACGCCAAGGTGATCGGCAAGGATCCACGCTCTGATATTGCGCTGATCCAGCTGAAAGACTTCAAGAACCTGACGGCAATCAAGATGGCAGACTCCGAACAACTGCGGGTCGGTGATTACACCGTGGCCATCGGTAACCCATACGGGCTGGGCGAAACCGCCACTTCCGGGATCGTTTCTGCTTTGGGTCGCAGTGGATTGAATATCGAGAACTACGAGAACTTCATCCAGACCGATGCGGCGATTAACCGCGGTAACTCCGGCGGCGCTTTGGTTAACCTCAACGGCGAACTGATCGGCATCAACACCGCGATCCTGGCGCCGGACGGCGGCAACATCGGTATCGGTTTCGCTATCCCGAGCAACATGGTGAAAAACCTGACCGCGCAAATGGTCGAGTACGGCCAGGTCAAACGCGGTGAGTTGGGCATTATGGGCACCGAGTTGAACTCTGAACTGGCGAAAGCGATGAAAGTGGACGCGCAGCGCGGGGCGTTCGTCAGCCAGGTGATGCCGAAATCTTCTGCCGCCAAGGCGGGCATCAAGGCCGGTGATGTGATTGTCACCATGAACGGTAAAGCCATTTCCAGCTTTGCGTCGTTCCGCGCGGAAATTGGCACTCTGCCGGTGGGCAGCAAAATGTCACTGGGCATCCTGCGTGACGGCAAGCCGGTAACCGTGGACGTCACGCTGGAGCAAAGCACTCAAACGCAGGTTGAATCCGGCAATATTTACACCGGTATTGAAGGTGCCGAACTGAGCAATGGCCAGGTCGGCAACCAGAAAGGCGTGAAGGTAGATAGCGTTAAAGCCGGCAGCGCTGCCGCACGTATTGGGCTGAAAAAAGGTGACGTGATCCTGGGCGTTAACCAACAGCCGATCCAGAACCTGGGTGAACTGCGCAAGATCCTCGACAGCAAACCTTCGGTACTGGCGCTGAATATCCTGCGCGGTGACACCAGCTTGTATCTGCTGATGCAGTAATCATTGCCAACCGGTTTCCACTTACAAGGCACGCTATGGCGTGCCTTAGTATGATGACAAACACCCGAAAAATGGGATTTTCGGATGCTTGGGGTAAATCAGAAAACATAATCCTTTGTTTTTACTAGTCCCCAGATCAGTGCTTTTAACGGCAAAGGACTTCGTCAGCAATCTGAGGCACGCTACGGCGTGCCTTTTTACTGCGGGCAACATCAGGCCAGGTGAGAACGCGCCGCCTGGCAGACCAGCTCAATCTCATCCAGCAGCTCCAGCCATTCCGGCTCCAAATCGTCGCTGCTCACCCCCCGACGCAACTGCTGTTCAAGGTAGAAACACAGCTGTTTCAGACGCGGTACGCCGCTGTAGCTGCAACTGCCGTGCAGTTTGTGGATCAAATCCAGAATGTCGGCGTCCGGCGTGCCGTCGAGCATCGCTTGCACGCGTTCGCTAACCTGTGGCAGGAAGTCGAGCAGCATCTGCAACAGGTCACGGGCCAGATCGGGCTTGTTGGCCGCCTGACGCAGTGCCAGGGCCCAGTCGAGCGACAGCAGCGGTTCATTAACGTTAACCGGGGCTACCGGGTCGGGTTCACCGCTGTGATAGCGCGCCAATACGCGGGTCAGCATGGCTTCGTCAATCGGCTTAGCCAGATAGTCATCCATGCCTGCCTGCAGTAAATGTTCGCGCTCGCCGCTGACCGCATGGGCAGTGACGGCGACGATCGGCGTGGAATTGTGGTGCGGCAGTTGGCGGATCAGCTCGCTGGTTCGAATACCGTCAATATTCGGCATCTGGATATCCATCAGGATCAGGTCCAGCACGTTATCGCGGGCCAGTAGCAGCGCTTCTTCCCCGCTTTCACACAGCAGGGTCTTTTCCACCTGTTCGGCCAGCAGGGTGCCGATCAGCTTCAGGTTAGCCGGGTTATCGTCAACCGCCATCACCGTCAGCGGCAGGCGCTTACGTTCCGGTAGCGCGGTGATACGCAGCGGCGTTTCCATACGCAGCAGCGGGAACAGGCGATTGCTGGTGATCGGCTTGATCAGGCAGCCGGCGGCACCTTGTTGTTTAAGCATTTCGGCGTTGATCTGCGACTGGCAAGGCAGCGCCAGAATTACCCGCTCAGCGACCTTCAATGCCGCCAGCAGCTTGCTTTCGTGCTGAGCCATATTGTCGCGGAAGGGGATAGGCACGCCCACCAACAGGAAGTCGTAATGTTTCTTCGGCAGTTGGGCCAGCGTAGGTGAATGGGTAATCACCAGTTGGGTGACGTTCAGCATATTGAGCGTCGCCTGCGCTGCCATCGGGTTGGCTTCGATATACCCCAACGTCTTGCCTTGCAGATCCGGCAGGCTTGGCGGCAGCGACAGCATACCTTCGTGCAGATCGAGCGTGATGTGGAACCAGAAGGTCGAGCCGCGGTTCAACTGGCTGTGGAAGCAGATATCGCCGCCCATTTCTTTCACCAGTTTCTGGGTGATCACCAGCCCCAGGCCGGTACCACCGTGGCGGCGCGAAATGCTGGCGTCCGCCTGACGGAACGCCTGGAACAGCTGTGACTGTTGTCGTTCGGAAATGCCTATGCCGGTGTCATGGATTTGCACTTCCAGCTCAATCTGACGGTCCTGCAGGCCGCGCAGTTCGACACGGATATCGATGTTGCCGGTCTCGGTAAACTTGATCGCGTTACCCAACAGATTGGTAATGATCTGCTGTAGCCGCAGCGAATCGCCGATCACCTGCTCCGGCACGTCGTTGTGCACGTCCAGCGTCAGCTCCAGCCCTTTTTCGTGGGCGCTCGGTGCCAACAGCACAATGACCTCGTCGAGCGTCTCACGCAGCGAGAAAGGAATATGCTCCAGCACCAGCTTGCCGGCCTCCAGTTTGGAGAAGTCCAGCACGTCGTTGATGATGGTCAGCAAGTTGTTGGCCGAGCGCTCGATGGTTTGCAGGTAATCGGTTTGGGTGACGCTCATTTCGGTTTTCAGCATCTGGCGGGTAAAGCCAATCACGCCGTTGAGCGGAGTACGCAGCTCGTGCGACATGTTCGCCAGGAATTCGGACTTGATGCGAGCCGCTTCCTGGGCGCGTTTTTTCGCCAGATCCAGCTCCACGTTCTGGATCTCCATTTGCTCCAGCGTTTCACGCAGGTCGGAGGTTGCCTGATCGATGTTCTGCTGCATCTCTTCGTGGTAGGCCGTGAGCGACATCGCCATCGAGTTGATGCCGTTCTTCAGCATATGCAGTTCGCCCAGCATAAAGCCTTCGACGCGGCTGTCGAGCTGGCCGCGACGGATGCGATCGACGGTATTGACCATATTGCGGATCGGGCCGGTGACGTCGCGCATCAGGCGGTAAGCGAACAGGATCGCGATGCACATGCACAACAGCAATAGCAGGGTGGAGACGAAGACCTCTTTGTATTGCTGCAGACGAACCGACTGCAGATCCAGCTCGATCGCCACGTAGCCCAGGCGGTTGTCCTGCTGAGGGTCGCTGCTGGCAGCCTGGTCCGGGTACTGGCTCTCCGCCAGGATCGGGGTTCGCAGGATCAGGGAGTCGCCGCGCCGGGTCAGCATCAGATCCGTAGGGATTGGAACCCCTTTAGGCAGTTGCAACTGGGTAAAGTTGTGATGGTAATTGGAGGTGACAAACAGATTATTCTGCGCATCGAATACCGTAATTGAGCGCACAATATCTGAATGACGGCGGTGCAACAGACTGACCAACTGCCTGACCGACTCGCGGCTGCGGAACGTCATGCCGTACTCGCTGGCCACCGCCAGCGGTTCGATAATGCTGGCGCCGGCGTCAACCAGTTGTTCTTGCAATTCATTGTAGCGATGCACTACGAAGAAAGTGCTGAGCAACAGACCAATCAACAGCGTTGGGGCCAGAATCAGGATCATCATGCGCGCCCGCAGGCTGTATTTGGTCATGGGTTTCCAATGTGGGAGAATTGCCGGACAATCTCTACTTTAAATGAACCAGCACTCAATCGACAAATATGGCGCAATTCTACTCTCCGAAACGTCGCGTGACGACCCGGCAAAATTCTCCCGTGCTAACACTGACGGTAGACAACCTCGATCCCTTTGGTCAGGGCGTGGCGCACCACAACGGCAAAGCGATTTTCATCCCCGGGGTATTACCGGGCGAGCAGGCGGAAGTCCAACTGACGGAAGAAAAAAGCAAGTTTGCCAAAGGCAGGTTAAAGCGCCTGCTAAGCCGCAGCCCGCAACGCGTCGAACCGCGCTGTCCCCACTTTGGCGTGTGCGGCGGTTGCCAGCAGCAACACGCGGATGAAAACCTGCAGCAGCAGAGCAAGGCGGCGGCCCTGGTGCGAATGATCGCGCGCGAAACCGGTGTTACGCCACAGCAGGAGCCGGTGATCGCTGGTCCACAATACGGCTATCGTCGTCGCGCCCGTCTCGGGCTGTTGTGGCAGCCTAAACAGCAACGTCTGGTGATGGGCTTTCGCCAGGCGGCCTCCAGCGATCTGGTGCCGGTGACGCAATGCCCGGTGCTGCATCCTGCGCTGGAACAATTACTGACGCCATTGCGAACCTGCCTGAGCGCATTGCAGGTCGCCAGACGACTGGGACATGCCGAACTGGTGCTGGCAGACAACGGCCCGGTACTGGTTCTGCGCCATCTTGACGCCTTGAAAGAGGATGACCGCCAGGCCTTACAGGCTTTTGCGCGGACAAAAAACGTAACCATTTATTTGGCGCCGGACAGCGATAGCCTCGAAAAACTGTGCGGTGAAACGCCGTATTATCAGGTCGACGGGCTACGCTTAGACTTCAGTCCGCGTGACTTTATTCAGGTAAATGACAGCGTAAATCAGCAAATGGTGGCCCAGGCCCTTGAATGGCTCAGTATTCAACCCAATGATCGGGTATTGGATCTGTTCTGCGGCATGGGCAATTTTACCCTGCCGTTGGCGCGACGCGCCGCTGCGGTGGTGGGCATAGAAGGTGTTGCCACACTGGTAGCGAATGGGCAATATAATGCACATAAGAATAGGCTGAATAACGCCAGCTTCTTTCATGAAAATCTGGAAGAGGACGTTGAGCAACAACCTTGGGCAGCACAAGGATTTGATAAAGTGATGCTGGACCCTGCCCGTGCGGGCGCGGCCGGAGTGATGTCACATATTGTTAAACTGGCGCCAGAGCGGGTGGTTTATGTTTCCTGTAACCCGACCACGCTGGCACGCGACAGCAAAGTGCTGCTGAGCGCCGGTTATCGTCTTGCACGTGTGCGGATGTTGGATATGTTTCCGCATACGGGGCATCTTGAGTCAATGGCGCTGTTTATTAACGGTTCTGCGCCAGAGGTCGCTGCAAAGTAGGGAGAGGGTATGGTTGCGGTAAGAAGTGCACATCTGAACACGGCTGGTGAATTTGCTCTTGACGAGTGGATTGCCAGCTTGGGGCTACCTAACCCGCAGTCATGTGAGCGATTAGCCGCAACCTGGCGCTACTGTGAGCAGCAGACCCAGAACCACCCTAATGCGCCTCTGTTGCTGTGGCGCGGGCTGGAGATGGTCGAGATCCTCTCTACTCTGAGCATGGATAACGACAGCATGCGCGCCGCGCTGCTGTTTCCGCTGGTGGATGCCGGCATCGTGCAGGAAGAAACCCTGACCGAAGAGTTCGGCAAGGGCATCACCTATCTGGTGCATGGCGTACGCGATATGGACGCCATCCGCCAACTGAAAGCCACCCAAAACGATTCGATGGCCTCCGAACAGGTCGACAACGTGCGCCGCATGCTGTTGGCGATGGTGGAGGATTTCCGCTGCGTGGTCATCAAGCTGGCGGAGCGTATCGCTCACCTGCGTGAAGTGAAAGATGCGCCGGAAGACGAGCGCGTGCTGGCGGCGAAAGAGTGTTCGAACATCTATGCGCCGTTGGCTAACCGTCTGGGTATCGGGCAGCTTAAATGGGAGCTGGAAGATTTCTGCTTCCGCTACCTGCATCCGGACGAGTACAAACGCATCGCCAAGCTGCTGCACGAACGCCGCATCGATCGCGAACAGTTTATTGACGATTTCGTCGCCTCGCTGCGTAATGCGATGGTCGATGAAGGCGTCAAGGCGGACATCTACGGCCGTCCAAAACATATTTACAGCATCTGGCGCAAGATGCAGAAGAAGGCGTTGGCGTTTGACGAGCTGTTTGACGTGCGCGCGGTGCGCGTGGTGGTCGAGCGCTTACAGGACTGCTATGCCGCGCTGGGGATTGTGCATACCCACTTCCGCCATCTGCCGGATGAGTTCGACGACTACGTCGCCAACCCGAAGCCCAACGGTTATCAGTCGATCCACACCGTAGTATTGGGCCCGCGCGGGAAAACGCTGGAAATTCAGATCCGCACCCGGCAGATGCATGAAGATGCAGAACTGGGTGTTGCCGCGCACTGGAAATACAAAGAGGGTGCGGTTGCGACGGTACGTTCGGGCTACGAGGAACGCATCGCCTGGCTGCGCAAACTGATCGCCTGGCAAGAAGAGATGGCGGACTCCGGCGAGATGCTCGACGAGGTTCGCAGCCAGGTGTTCGACGATCGGGTGTATGTATTTACCCCGAAAGGCGACGTGGTGGATCTGCCTGCCGGTTCTACGCCGCTCGACTTCGCTTACCATATTCACAGCGACGTCGGTCACCGCTGTATCGGTGCCAAAATTGGCGGCCGCATCGTGCCCTTTACCTATCAGCTGCGGATGGGGGACCAGATTGAGATCATCACTCAGAAGCAGCCGAACCCAAGCCGCGACTGGCTGAACCCGAACCTGGGCTATATCACTACCAGCCGCGGACGTTCCAAGATCCACAACTGGTTCCGCAAACAGGATCGCGATAAAAATATCCTTGCCGGTCGCCAGATGCTGGACAGCGAGCTGGAACACCTCGGCATCAGCCTGAAAGAGGCCGAGAAGCTGCTGATCCCGCGTTACAACATGAATTCGCTGGATGAAATACTGGCGGCGATTGGCGGCGGTGATATTCGCCTGAATCAGATGGTGAATTTCCTGCAGGGCAAGTTCAACAAGCCGAGCGCCGAAGAGCAGGATCGCGAAGCGCTGCGGCAGCTGGTGCAGCAGAAAGCACCGCCGGCAACCCGCAGCAAGGACAACGGCCGGGTGGTGGTGGAAGGGGTAGGCAACCTGATGCACCACATTGCCCGTTGCTGCCAGCCGATCCCGGGCGACGATATTATCGGTTTTATCACCCAGGGGCGCGGCATCTCCATTCACCGTGCGGACTGTGACCAACTGGTGGATCTGCAATCGCACGCGCCGGAACGTATCGTGGACGCGGTGTGGGGCGAGAGCTATTCCAGCGGTTACTCGCTGGTGGTGCGCGTCATGGCCAACGATCGCAGCGGCCTGCTGCGTGACATCACCACCATTTTGGCCAACGAAAAGGTCAACGTGCTGGGTGTGGCCAGCCGCAGCGACACCAAAAAGCAGCTGGCAACCATCGATATGGACATTGAAATTTACAACCAGCAGGTGTTGGGCCGGGTGTTAGCCAAGCTCAATCAACTGCCGGACGTGATAGACGCCAAACGCCTGCACGGCAGCTAAATCACCTGCGTCTTTCGGGCCGCATCATTGTTGGCCAGGCTCCGTGGCTTCAGTTATCGTAGGGGCGAACCTATTCGCCCCGATTGACCCGGGCGCAGCACGCTGCGCCGCTACACTAATGACCGGCGCCGATTCTTTTGTCAGAGACTTTCTTATGACCCAATCTTCTCCACTGCACCGCTTGCTGAACATCATGAAAACGCTGCGCGATCCGCAGGTCGGTTGCCCATGGGACCGCAAACAAACCTTCGCCACCATCGCCCCTTACACGCTGGAAGAAACCTATGAGGTACTGGACGCTATCGAACGTCAGGACTACGGCGATCTGCGGGACGAACTGGGGGACCTGCTGTTCCAGGTGGTGTTCTACGCCCAGATAGGCCAGGAGCAGGGGCTGTTTGGTTTCGACGAGGTGTGTAACGCTATCAGCGACAAGCTGGAACGTCGCCATCCGCATATTTTCGGGGAAGCCGATGCCGCCGACAGCGAGGCCGTTGCGGCGCGTTGGGAGCAGTTGAAGGCCGGTGAGCGTGCAGAGAAAGCGCTGCATTCGGCGCTGGATGATATTCCTCAGGCGCTGCCGGCGCTGATGAAGGCGCACAAAATTCAGAAACGCTGCGCTTCGGTCGGCTTTGACTGGCATACGTTGGGTCCGGTGCTGGACAAGGTGTACGAAGAGATCGACGAAGTGATGCATGAAGCGCAGCAGGCGGTTGTCGACGAACAGAAACTGGAAGAGGAAATCGGCGACCTGCTGTTTGCCACGGTCAATTTATCGCGCCATCTTGGCCATAAGGCAGAAAATGCGTTGCAGGCCGCCAACCGCAAGTTCGAGCGCCGTTTCCGTCAGGTGGAAGAGATCATCCAACGGCGTGGGTTGCAGATGGGCGAAGCAACGCTGGAGCAGATGGAAGAGGCGTGGCAGCAGGTTAAGCGTCAGGAAAACTAATCTGCCGCTCGGGTGTCCTAGGATTGTCGCCGGAGCTTAACCTTGATCGGCGACAAGGTTCACCCAAGCTGAAACGGTTAAGCTCAGGACCATAGTTTGCTGAACCGTGGCTTACCGACAGCAAAACGCCAACAAACTGAAATCTAAGGCGTTTTATTGTCTCGAAAGGGCGGAAAAATAAAATTTTCCATGCTAACTCCTTGTTTTAAAAAGACAGGCACTGGCAGGCCGATAGAGTAAACCCTGATGAACCCTTGATGGTGACAGAGATGATGGACAGTAAAACGATCGTTTGTAGGTCTGGAGAGGTTCGGGTATACTACTTTCCCGTCTTGGTTCTTCCATCGTCTTTAAACCTAAACTCTCAGGTTCAGCATGACAACTAATTATATTTTTGTGACCGGCGGGGTCGTATCCTCTCTGGGTAAAGGCATTGCCGCAGCCTCTCTGGCGGCTATTCTTGAAGCCCGTGGCCTCAACGTTACCATCATGAAACTGGACCCGTACATCAACGTGGATCCGGGCACCATGAGCCCGATTCAGCATGGGGAAGTTTTCGTCACCGAAGACGGCGCAGAAACCGATCTGGATTTGGGTCACTACGAGCGCTACATCCGCACCAAAATGTCGCGCCGCAACAACTTCACCACCGGTCGCATTTACTCCGACGTTCTGCGTAAAGAACGCCGCGGCGACTATCTGGGCGCAACCGTACAGGTCATCCCGCACATCACCAACGCGATTAAAGAACGCATCCTCGAAGGCGGCGAAGGCCACGACGTGGTGTTGGTTGAGATCGGCGGTACCGTCGGCGATATCGAATCGCTGCCGTTCCTGGAAGCCATCCGCCAGATGGCCGTGGAAGTGGGCCGCGAGCACACCCTGTACATGCACCTGACGCTGGTGCCGTACATGGCTGCTGCCGGTGAAGTGAAAACCAAACCTACTCAGCATTCCGTAAAAGAACTGCTTTCCATCGGTATTCAGCCAGATGTGCTGATTTGCCGTTCCGATCGCACAGTTCCTGCTAACGAACGCGCGAAAATCGCACTTTTCTGTAACGTGCCGGAAAAAGCCGTTATCTCCCTGAAAGACGTTGATTCTATTTATAAAATCCCAGGCCTATTGAAATCTCAGGGGCTTGATGATTATATTTGTAAACGATTCAGCCTCAACGCGCCGGAAGCCAACTTGGCCGAGTGGGAGCAGGTTATTTACGAAGAAGCCAATCCGGGCGGCGAAGTGACTATCGGTATGGTCGGCAAATATGTCGAACTGCCGGATGCTTATAAGTCGGTGATTGAAGCTCTGAAACACGGCGGTCTGAAAAATCGTCTGACCGTGAACATCAAGCTGATCGACTCGCAGGATGTTGAAACCCGCGGCGTAGAAGTGCTGAAAGGTCTGGATGCGATCCTGATCCCAGGCGGCTTCGGCTACCGTGGCGTAGAAGGCAAGGTGATGACCGCGCGTTATGCGCGTGAAAACAACATCCCTTATCTGGGCATCTGTCTGGGTATGCAGGTGGCACTGATGGAGTTCGCCCGCAACGTTGTGGGTATGGAGAACGCCAACTCAACCGAGTTTGTGCCAGACTGTAAGTACCCGGTGGTGGCATTGATCACCGAATGGCGTGACGAAGACGGCAACGTTGAAGTGCGTACCGAAGAAAGCGATTTGGGTGGCACGATGCGTGTCGGTGGTCAGCAATGCCACCTGACCGACAATAGCCTGGTGCGCCAGATGTACGGCGAACCGACCATTGTTGAACGTCATCGTCACCGTTATGAAGTTAACAACATGCTGTTGAAGCAAATTGAAGCTGCCGGGCTGTTGGTTGCCGGCCGTTCCGCAGACAACAAGCTGGTTGAGATTATCGAACTGCCGAATCACCCGTGGTTTGTAGCTTGTCAGTTCCACCCGGAATTTACTTCGACGCCGCGTGATGGTCATCCGCTGTTCGCCGGCTTTGTGAAGGCCGCTGGTGAGTATCAGAAGCGCCAGGTGAAATAAAATATTTGGTAGGCGGCGCGCGGTGAGAACCGCGCGCTGTTTGTCTGGAGTTTTAGTTTAACTTGTACTGAGGAAAACCTAATGTCCAAAATCGTTAAAGTCATCGGTCGTGAAATCATCGACTCCCGCGGTAACCCGACTGTTGAAGCCGAAGTGCATCTGGAAGGCGGTTTCGTAGGTCTGGCTGCTGCGCCGTCAGGTGCTTCTACCGGTTCCCGTGAAGCACTGGAACTGCGTGACGGTGACAAGTCTCGTTTCCTGGGTAAAGGCGTACTGAAAGCCGTTGCTGCAGTAAACGGCCCGATCGCTCAGGCTGTATTGGGCAAAGATGCCAAAGACCAGGCTAACATCGACAAGATCATGATCGACCTGGACGGTACTGAGAACAAATCCCAGTTCGGCGCTAACGCCATTCTGGCGGTTTCCCTGGCAGCGGCTAAAGCGGCTGCAGCTTCCAAAGGTATGCCGCTGTATGAGCATATCGCTGAGCTGAACGGCACCCCAGGCAAATTCTCTATGCCACTGCCTATGATGAACATCATCAACGGCGGCGAGCACGCTGACAACAACGTCGACATTCAGGAATTCATGATTCAGCCGGTTGGCGCGAAA
Organism: Serratia sp. OS31; assembly: GCF_014164835.1. Lineage (NCBI taxonomy): Bacteria > Pseudomonadati > Pseudomonadota > Gammaproteobacteria > Enterobacterales > Yersiniaceae > Serratia > Serratia sp. OS31. The sequence continues at coordinate 58,598 of NZ_JACJFQ010000032.1, forward strand.
ACCCTGAAAGAAGCCGTTCGCATCGGTTCCGAAGTTTTCCATCACCTGGCGAAAGTGCTGAAGGCCAAAGGCCTGAACACCGCTGTAGGTGACGAAGGCGGCTACGCACCAAACCTGGGTTCCAACGCCGAAGCCCTGGCTGTTATCGCTGAAGCGGTAAAAGCAGCAGGCTACGAGCTGGGCAAAGACGTAACTCTGGCGATGGACTGTGCGGCTTCCGAATTCTACAAAGACGGTAAATACGTCCTGGCTGGCGAAGGCAACAAAGCCTTCACTTCCGAAGAGTTCACTCACTTCCTGGAAGAGCTGACCAAACAATATCCAATCGTGTCTATCGAAGACGGCCTGGACGAATCTGACTGGGATGGTTTCGCATACCAGACCAAAGTGCTGGGCGACAAAATCCAGCTGGTGGGCGACGACCTGTTCGTTACCAACACCAAGATCCTGAAAGAAGGCATCGAGAAAGGCATCGCTAACTCCATCCTGATCAAATTCAACCAGATCGGTTCTCTAACCGAAACTCTGGCTGCTATCAAGATGGCGAAAGACGCAGGCTACACCGCAGTGATCTCTCACCGTTCAGGTGAAACCGAAGATGCAACCATCGCCGACCTGGCTGTGGGTACTGCGGCTGGCCAGATCAAAACCGGTTCTATGAGCCGTTCTGACCGCGTTGCTAAATACAACCAACTGATCCGTATCGAAGAAGCGCTGGGTGCGCGCGCTCCGTTCAATGGCCTGAAAGAAGTTAAAGGTCAGTAATAACGGTTCGGTTCGTTGCTAAATAAAAACCCGCTACGGCGGGTTTTTTTATCACTGATTATTTACAGGAGTGATAGTAAGTTTTTTTTTTTTATTTGTCTCTTTTACACATCTCC
>NZ_JACJFQ010000033.1:0-59045 GCF_014164835.1 Serratia sp. OS31
AATGCCAAGAGCCTGAGAAAGGTGCATAAAAAAGGGTTCCAGTCATGTCCTGGAACCCTTTTTACAGCAACCACCGGATCGTTCAACCGATCCTTAAACGATCGGCATTAGGCTTTCGCCTCCCTTAAAACTCCCCTGCCTGACCTGAATTAATGGTTACGGATATATTCGTCCATATCCGTTTTCAGGTTGTCAGATTTGGTACCAAAGATAGCCTGAACCCCCGAGCCTGCGACGACAACGCCGGCAGCACCCAGTTTTTTCAAGCCAGCCTGGTCAACCTTGCTCACGTCCGCCACGCTAACGCGCAGTCGAGTGATACAGGCATCCAGATTGGTTATGTTCTCTTTACCGCCGAAAGCCTGAACCAGTGCAGCAGACATTTCAGAACCGCCCTGGGCAACCTGCTCAGAAGCCGTGTCTTCGCGACCTGGTGTTTTCAGATCCAGTTTGGCAATCAGCACGCGGAAGATGGTGTAGTACACCAGACCGTAGATGATACCGACAACCGGGAACAGCCAGATTTTGCTGCTGTTACCACTCAGCACGATAAAGTCGATCAGACCGTGCGAGAAGCTGGTGCCGTCACGCATCCCCAACAGGATACAGATCGGGAACGCCAGGCCAGCCAGAATGGCGTGGATTGCGTACAGGATCGGCGCAACGAACATGAAGGAGAACTCGATCGGTTCGGTGATACCGGTCAGGAACGAGGTCAGCGCAGCGGAGATCATGATACCGCCGACTTTTGCGCGGTTTTCCGGCTTGGCCGAGTGCCAGATGGCAATCGCCGCAGCAGGCAGACCGTACATTTTGAACAGGAAGCCACCGGACAGTTTACCCGCAGTCGGGTCACCCGCCATATAACGTGGGATGTCACCGTGGAACACCTGGCCCGCCGCGTTGGTGTATTCACCAATCTGCATTTGGAAAGGTACGTTCCAGATGTGGTGCAGACCGAACGGCACCAGCGCACGTTCAACCACGCCGTAGATACCAAATGCCACTACCGGGTTCTGATACGCAGCCCACTGGGAGAAGGTCTGGATAGCCGTACCGATAGGAGGCCAGATGAAGGACAGCACTACGCCCAGAACGATTGCCGCCAGGCCGGAGATGATCGGCACAAAGCGCTTACCGGCAAAGAAGCCCAGGTATTCCGGCAATTGAATGCGGAAGAAGCGGTTAAACATATAGGCCGCGATGGAGCCGGAGATAATCCCCCCGAGCACACCGGTATCCGCCAGGTGTTTGGCCGCGATCTCTTCAGCCGGCAGGTGCAGCACCAAAGGCGCCACTACCGCCATGGTTTTCACCATGATGCCGTAAGCCACTACTGCGGCTAACGCGGAGACACCGTCGTTATTGGTGAAGCCCAGGGCAACACCGATGGCGAAGATCAGCGGCATATTGGCGAAAACGGAACCGCCGGCTTCCGCCATCACGTGGGAGACTACCGCAGGTAGCCAGCTAAAGTTGGCGGAACCGACGCCCAGCAGGATACCTGCGATAGGCAATACGGACACCGGCAGCATTAGCGACTTACCTACTTTTTGCAGGTTTGCAAATGCGTTCTTGAACATAGTTGAGTGTGCTCCTGAGTAATAGTGCTTTGCTACTTTCCGCGATTCTTCGCGTTGCAAGGGGGGGAGAAAAAACCCCTGCAATTCAGGGTGTCTGAGCACCCCTTGAATTTTTACGCAGAGTAAAATAAATAGGCTGCGCAATGTTTGATGGCAGTCACGTTTCAATGAACAAAACCGGGTATTTTTCTTAAATCGCCTATTTTTTGTCAAAAAAGAGGAGAAAACGCCCGCACCTCGCCCTGAAACGGGTGGGAACATTACCCGTTTCGGCGATTAATTACGAGCTTAAAAAAAATTCCAGATTCGATGACTACAGCTATAGCCTAGGCCAAAGATCAGAGTTCGATGTGAAATAAGCGTGAAAAGTTGGCGGTGGTGGTTTCGGCCAGCGTTTCCAGGCTCACGCCCTTCAATACCGCCATGTATTCAGCCACATCGCGCACATAGGCAGGTTGGTTTTCTTTACCGCGATGCGGCACCGGAGCCAGATACGGCGAGTCGGTTTCCACCAGAATGCGGTCAAGCGGCACATAACGCGCCACATCACGCAACTGCTCGGCGTTACGGAAGGTCAGGATGCCGGAAAAGGAAATGTAGAACCCTAAGTCCAACAGGGCTTCGGCCGTGGCGCAATCTTCGGTGAAGCAGTGCAGTACGCCGCCACAGTCCTGGGCATTTTCTTCGCGCAGGATCGCCAGCGTGTCTTCACGCGCATCACGGGTATGTACGATCACCGGTTTGTTCAGATCGCGACCGATGCGGATATGCTCACGGAACGACGCTTGCTGCAGTTCAAGATTGTCTTTCTGATAGAAATAATCCAGCCCGGTTTCCCCTAGCGCCACCACCTGCTCTGACGCCGCCAAACGACGCAGCTCCGCATAGTCGTAACCGCCTTCCAGATTGAGCGGATGCACACCGCAGGAGAAAGCCACGTCGTCGCGTTGGCCAATCAACTGCGTCATGGCCTGATAGCCCGGCAAGGTGGTAGCGACCGCCAGTACGTAACCGACATCGCGCGCCTTGGCTTTGGCCAGCGCGTCATCCACGTTTTGGTGCAGGGTTTGGTAATCCAGGCCATCGAGGTGGCAATGAGAATCTACTAACAACATAATATTTAACTCTTTTACAGCGAATGAGGGTGAGAATAGCCGGTAGCACCGAGCATCTGCTCCCAGCCAAGTAACTGTTCGGTCAGCAGCAGCTCACGGTTAACGCCGACCACGCTGAGCAACTGATGGCGGCAATTAAGCCATTGCTGCACGACTTGCTGCAACGAATTGCTGCTCAAACGGCAGGCCAGTTGGTGCACCAAAGGTTGCTGATCCTGGTTGAGGGCAAAACTCGCCGCCCCCTGCTGCCACTTCATGGCGTCTACCAGCAATGCGCATAACCAGTGTAGCCGCTCGGCGACGTCTTCGTGATTCAACACCGGCAGCAAGGACAGCATGTCATGCTGCGGCAAAGCGGTGCTCAGGGCAGTACACAGCGCGCTACGCTGTTGCCAACGTTCCGGCTGCAACAGCTGCTCGGCGGCCAGAGGAGCGCCATCGTGCAGACGCAATGCGGTCAGCAGATCGGCCTGATTACCCGACGTTTGGCGGCTCAACCACTGTAGGCTGCGCTGTTCGTCCGGGCTGGCGAGGTGCCAGTACAAACAGCGGCTGCGCAACGTCGCCAACAGGCGTGAAGGCTCACGGCAGCTCAGCAGGAAATAGGTTTTTTCCGGCGGCTCTTCCAATGTTTTCAACAACGCATTGGCGGCCGCCTCGGTCAGCAGCTCCGCCTGCGGCAACCAGATAACCTTGGCTCCGCCCTGCTGCGCATGGGAGTAAAGGATCTCAATCACCTGACGAATGGGCTCCACGCCCAGACTGCTTTTGCCCTTTTCTGGCGTCAGCACGTGATAATCCGGGTGATTGCCCGCCAGCATTAAGCGGCAGCTATGACATTCGCCGCAGCTTTTCTCACCGTTACGGCGCTGGCAAATCAGCCAGCGGCTCAGCCCATAGGCCAGCGCCTCTTCGCCATTGCCTGCCGCCGCATGCAGCAGCAAAGCATGATGACCGCGATCGGCAGCATATTGCCCGACCAACTGCCGGTAAGGGGTATTCAGCCACGGGTACCAGTTCATTACGCACCTTCCTGCTGCAGCCATTGGCTGACGCTGTGACGAATCGCTGCCGTCACCTGCTCCAGCGATTGGGCCGCGTCAACGGTGACGATGGACTCGTCCTGCGCAGCCAGCTCCAGATAGCGCGCGCGGGTGCGCTCAAAGAACGGCAGCGCTTCTTGTTCGATGCGATCCAATTCGCCACGGGCGCGGGCACGTTGCAACCCCACTAACGGCGGTAAATCCAGATAAAGCGTCAGGTCCGGTTGGAAATCGCCCAACACGGTGTCACGCAATGAAGCCATCAGTTGTTGATCGACACCACGACCACCGCCCTGATAGGCCTGCGAAGACAAATCGTGACGATCGCCAACCACCCAGGCACCGCGCGCCAACGCCGGTTTGATCACCGTTTCCACCAATTGCACGCGAGCTGCGTACAGCATCAGCACCTCGGCTTTGATGGTCGGTAGCTCACCGTCCACGCCGCGCTTGAACAGGTCGCGCAGCTTTTCCGCCAACGGCGTGCCACCGGGTTCACGGGTAAAGACAATATCGTTGATGCCGTGCTGGCGCAGTACGTCGACCACGGTATCGCGAGCGGTAGTTTTGCCCGCGCCCTCAAGCCCTTCGATAACCACAAATTTACTTTTCATTCTTTTCCTTCAACGCCTGGCGATAGGCGCGCACCGCCTGATTATGGCTGGCCAGGTTAGTGGTAAATTGATGCCCGCCTTTGCCGTCGGCAACAAAGTACAGATAAGGGGTTTTCGCCGGATTGGCGGCGGCGGCCAGCGAAGCCTTGCCTGGCATGGCGATCGGCGTTGGCGGCAGGCCGTTGATAACATAGGTGTTGTACGCCGTCGGCGTCTCCAAATCTTTGCGGGTAATGTCGCCATTATAGCTATTCCCCATGCCGTAAATCACCGTTGGGTCGGTCTGCAAACGCATGCCAATGCGCAGGCGGTTAATAAAGACCGAAGCCACCTTGGTGCGCTCTTCCGGCACGGCGGTCTCTTTCTCAATGATCGAGGCCATAGTCAGCAGCTCTTCGGGCGTTTTGTACGGCAGGCTGGTGTCGCGACCTTGCCAGGCATCTTCCAGCGCCTTGGTCATTCGCAAATGAGCACGTTTTAACAACGCAATGTCGCTCATGCCCGCAGTGTACAGATAGGTATCGGGGTACAGGCGTCCTTCAGGGTTAGTCCCCTCCGGCAGGCCCAATGCCGCGGCAATTTCCGTTTCGTTTTTGCCCGCCAGCGTATGTTTGAGGTATTGGGACTGTTGCAGCACCGCCAGCCAGTCACGCAGGCGAGAACCTTCGATAAAGCGCGCGCTGAACTGGGCTTCTTTGCCGCTGGCCAGCAGTTTGAGCATCTCGCGCACCGTCATGCCAGGCGTAAAGCGGTAGGTACCGGCCTTAAACTCCGCCAGTTGCGGCTCCACACGCAACAGCCACGGGAACCACATGCCGTTGCGGATCAGCTTGTCACGAACCAGCAGCCCTTCCAGTGCCACCCTTCCAGTGCCCGCCGGCAGTTTAAAAATGGCTTCCTGCTGGATCGCCAATGGCGTGTCCGCGAAACGTTCGACCTTCTGGTATGCCCAAAACAACAGGCCCGCTACCAAAACAACAATAATAGAAACGAACTTCAGCTTTCTTTTCTTCATCAATCAGCCATCGTTAACAATGTGGGCGCAAAAAATCATAGAGTTGGCGCGAAGAGTAGTGCCAGGAGTGTGCCATGTTCACCGGCAGCAATGGCATTAGCGCATTGCTCACCAGCAATTCCTCGGCCTCGGCCAGCGTCTCCAGCGGCTCGCTGACGTAATGCAATGAATACTTACTGCCTGCCAGCAGCTCAATTACCCGGCGACGCATCAATCCGGCCACGCCTGCCTGGCTCAGATCCGGCGTGAAGACCGCCTTCCCCTTTCGCCAGAACAAATTAGCCGCACAGCATTCCACCAGCATACCGGCAGTGTCAAGCACCAGCGCCTCGTCGGCGGCCGTCTGGTCAAGATGCGCGCGGATCAACACCTGCTCCAAACGATTCAGGTGTTTCAGCCCCGCCAGCAGCGGATGACGAGCCAGCGTTACCGGGCTAAGCGCCAGGCTGATGCCCTGCTCACGCCATTGCAAATAGTGCAGCGGATAGGCGCTGCGAGAAATAATCCGCGTGGGATGCTCACATCCTTTCGGACTGTAACCTCGCCCACCGCTGCCGCGCGTCAGTATCGCTTTGACCACGCCCTGCGGGATAGATTCTGCCGCGCGTACCATTTCATATTCCAAAGCCGCCCAGTCACAGGCCGGCAGCATCAACCGTTGTGCTGCTTGCTGCAGGCGTTCGATATGCCAGGGCAACAGGTCAATTTTGCCCTCAACCACTCGTGCGGTAGTGAAACAGCCGTCGCCAAATTGCAAACCGCGATCGCTCGGCGCCAGCGCATCGTGTTGCTGCCCGTTTATCCAGTACATAGACTCCCCCTGAGCGCTTTGGTTTCCACTACAGAATAACAGGCGCCGACGCCATTAGCAGCAGTTGGCCGTTCGACAAAAGCATCGCCAAGCCGGGCCTCAGCGGGCAGCGCCATAAAAAAAGCCCGGTTTAAAAAACCGGGCTTTTTTACCGTCCGCCAGCAGAGGTTATTACACCTTGCGGAAGATCAGAGAACCGTTGGTGCCACCGAAACCGAAGGAGTTACACAGCGTGTACTGCATATCGCTTACCTGGCGTGCTTCGTGCGGAACGAAGTCCAGATCGCAACCTTCATCCGGATTATCCAGGTTGATGGTTGGCGGAACGGCCTGGTCACGCAATGCCAGTACGGTGAAGATCGACTCAATCGCGCCTGCCGCACCTAACAGGTGGCCGGTCATCGATTTGGTCGAGCTAACCATCACGCGCTGCGCATCGCTGCCAAATACCGACTTCACCGCCTGCGTTTCGGCTTTGTCGCCAGCCGGCGTTGAGGTGCCGTGCGCATTGATATAGCCGATTTGTGACGTGGTCACACCGGCATCGAGCAACGCATTTTCCATTGCCAGCGCAGCGCCCGCACCGTTTTCCGGTGGAGACGTCATGTGATAAGCATCGCTGCTCATCCCAAAGCCGACAACTTCAGCATAAATCTTGGCACCGCGTTTTTTGGCGTGTTCGTACTCTTCCAGCACCATCATGCCGGCACCGTCACCCAGAACAAAACCGTCACGGTCCTTGTCCCAAGGGCGGCTGGCTGCCTGCGGATCTTCGTTGCGGGTCGACAACGCGCGTGCTGCGCCAAAGCCGCCGACGCCCAACGGGGTACTGGCTTTTTCTGCCCCACCGGCCAGCATGACGTCAGCATCATTGTAAGCAATGATACGCGCGGCGTGGCCGATGTTGTGCACACCTGAGGTACAGGCGGTGGCGATCGAAATGCTCGGGCCACGCATGCCGTACATGATAGTCAGGTGGCCTGCAATCATGTTAACAATGGTTGACGGCACAAAGAACGGACTGATTTTCCGTGGGCCACCGTTAACCAATGAACTGTGGTTCTCTTCAATCAAACCCAGGCCGCCAATACCGGAGCCGATAGCGGCACCAATGCGGCTGGCGTTAGCCTCGGTGATATCCAGTTGTGCGTCCTGCATGGCTTGCATGCCGGCTGCGATACCGTACTGGATGAAGGCATCCATCTTGCGCGCATCTTTGCGGGAGATGAAATCTTCTGAATTAAAATTCTTTACCAGGCCTGCAAACTTGGTCGCATAGGCAGAGGTATCGAAATGGTCGATCAGGCTGATGCCACTCTGACCGGCAAGAAGAGCGTTCCATGTGGACTCTACCGTATTGCCGACAGGAGACAACATGCCCAGTCCGGTCACAACTACTCGACGCTTAGACACGTTTGTCCTCCAAGGAGGGAAAAATATGACACTAGGGATAGAAAAAACTTAGGCGGTCGAGTGACCGCCTAGATATGTTCTCTTACTGCTGGCTAGCGTTGATGAAATCAATAGCTGCCTGAACAGTAGTGATTTTCTCAGCTTCTTCGTCTGGAATCTCGGTGTCGAACTCTTCTTCCAGAGCCATTACCAGCTCAACGGTGTCAAGAGAATCAGCACCCAGATCTTCAACGAAAGAAGCGTTATTTAAAACTTCTTCCTGTTTAACACCCAACTGCTCAACAATGATTTTCTTAACGCGTTCTTCGATAGTGCTCATACTCTTAAATTTCCTATCAAAACTCGCTTTCGCGATGGTTTTCGTAGTGTATAAAATGTTGAAAAAGATGCAACTAAATCCCGGCTGGTCAAACCACGATTTTACGCTATTTTGCGGTTTTTACCCCAAATAACGCAAATAGTTTTCGCATTTTTTAAATCATGTACATGCCGCCATTGACATGTAACGTTTCACCGGTGATGTAGCCAGCCTCATCAGAGGCTAAAAATGCAACAGCGCTGGCGATTTCTTTAGCATCCCCCAGCCGATTGGCTGGAACTGATGACAAAATGCCTGCGCGTTGATCATCTGTCAACGCCCGTGTCATGTCCGTCTCAATAAAGCCAGGTGCCACGACGTTGACCGTAATGCCACGCGAAGCAACTTCACGTGCCAAAGACTTACTAAAGCCAATCAGACCGGCTTTAGCCGCCGCGTAATTAGCCTGCCCTGCGTTCCCCATGGTACCGACGACGGAACCGATGGTGATGATCCGGCCAAACCGCTTTTTCATCATAGCTCGCATTACCGCTTTTGACAGACGGAATACGGAAGTCAGATTGGTGTTCAGGATATCCTGCCACTCGTCGTCCTTCATACGCATCAGGAGGTTATCACGCGTAATGCCGGCATTATTCACTAAAATGTCGATTTCGCCAAATTCAGCACGAATAGATGCCAGAACGCTGTCGATAGATTGAGCATCGACCACGTTCAATGCAAACCCTTTGCCGTTCGCACCCAGGTAGCTGCTGATAGCCTCAGCGCCGCTTTCACTGGTGGCGGTGCCGATCACTTTGGCGCCGCGTGCCACAAACGTTTCTGCAATAGCCCGGCCAATACCCCGGCTCGCGCCGGTGACCAGAACAACTTTACCTTCGAAGCTCATTGTTTTCCTCTTTATTGTTCAAGCGCCGCTGTCAGGCTGGCAGCGTCATTCACCGCCGCCGCCGTCAGGGTATCAACAATACGTTTAGTCAGACCGGTCAGAACCTTGCCCGGACCAACCTCTAGCAGCGACGTAACGCCCTGTGCTGCCATAAACTCAACGCTCTCGGTCCAACGTACCGGGCTGTACAACTGACGCACCAGCGCGCTGCGGATCGCTTCTGGATCGCTTTCAGCACGGACGTCGACGTTATTCACCACCGGTACCTGCGGTGCGCTGAAGGTGATGTCCTGCAACGCCACGGCCAGTTTATCTGCAGCCGGCTTCATCAGTGCGCAGTGCGAAGGCACGCTCACCGGCAACGGCAGTGCGCGCTTGGCGCCGGCCGCTTTACAGGCTGCACCTGCACGCTCAACCGCTTCTTTATTGCCGGCAATCACCACCTGGCCCGGGGAATTGAAGTTCACCGGAGAAACGACCTGCCCTTGGGCTGACTCTTCACAAGCCTTGGCGATAGCCGCGTTGTCCAGACCAATGATGGCGGACATCGCGCCAGTGCCTTCCGGCACCGCTTCCTGCATCAGTTTGCCGCGCAGCTCAACCAGGCGGATTGCCGCTTGGAAATCCAGCACGCCCGCACAGACCAACGCCGAGTATTCACCCAGGCTGTGGCCGGCCATGAGGGCAGGCATTTTGCCGCCCTGCTGCTGCCAGACGCGGAAAATCGCCACGGAAGCAGCCAGCAATGCCGGTTGCGTCTGCCAGGTTTTGTTCAGTTCTTCCGCCGGCCCTTGCTGAACCAGTTGCCACAGGTCGTAACCCAGCACGGAAGAAGCTTCGCTGAAAGTCGCTTCAACGATCGGATATTGAGCGGCCAAATCGGCCAGCATGCCCAGGGACTGTGAGCCCTGGCCTGGGAAAACAAAAGCAAATTGCGTCATTTTTTCTTCCTGTTAATCAGAAACGAACCAGCGCCGAGCCCCAGGTAAAGCCGCCGCCGAAGGCTTCCAGCAGCACCAGTTGGCCGCGTTGGATCCGCCCATCGCGCACCGCTTCATCGAGCGCTGCGGGGACCGAGGCGGCAGAGGTGTTACCGTGACGATCGAGCGTCACCACCACTTTATCCATCCCCATACCCAGTTTTTTCGCCGTTGCGCTGATAATGCGCAGATTGGCCTGGTGCGGCACCAGCCAATCCAGCTGGCTGCGGTCCAGATTATTGGCCTGCAGCGTTTCGTCAACGATGTGAGCCAGTTCGGTAACCGCAACCTTGAAGACTTCATTGCCCGCCATGGTGACATAGGCCGGCTTGTCCTGATCCTGACGATCCTTGAACGGCAAGGTCAGCAGACCGCCGTAGGTGCCGTCCGCATGCAGGTGAGTCGACAGAATGCCCGGCTCTTCAGAAGCGCCCAGCACCACTGCGCCCGCGCCATCACCAAACAGAATGATGGTGCCGCGATCTTCAGGATCCAGCGTGCGGGACAGCACGTCGGCACCAATCACCAGGGCACGTTTCACCGCGCCGTTCTTAACGTACTGATCGGCAACGCTCAACGCGTAAGTGAAACCGGCACAGGCAGCCGCCAAATCGAAAGCCGCACAATCTTTAATCCCCAGCAACTGCTGCACCTGGCAGGCAGAACTTGGGAATGCGTGGCTCGAAGTGGTGGTAGCCACAACGATCAGCCCGATATCTTCTTTAGCCACACCTGCCATTTCCAGCGCTTTTTCAGCAGCATGGAAGCCCATCGTCGCCACGGTTTCATCAGCGGCAGCGATACGGCGTTCACGGATACCGGTACGCGTGACGATCCACTCGTCAGAGGTATCCACCATTTTTTCAAGGTCAGCGTTGGTGCGCACTTGTACGGGTAAATAACTCCCCGTACCGAGAATCTTTGTATACATGTACGATCAGTCACTCTTAGGTAATACAGCTTCAAGGCGCGCAGCAATCCTGTCAGGGACTTGCCGCTGCACCGCCTGCACAGCCTGTTCGATTGCAACTGCAAACGCGTGCGGGTTCGCAGCGCCGTGGCTCTTGATTACGGTGCTGCGCAATCCTAACAGACATGCGCCATTATACTGGTCGGGGTTCAGGTGGCCGAACCGCTTTACCACCCGTTTTTGCAACCAACGGCCCAACAATTTTAACCACCACGCCTGCTTGCCACCGTCTCCGGATGATTTCAGCAGCGATAAAAATACTCTTACCACCCCTTCCATGGTTTTCAGGGTGACGTTACCCACAAAGCCGTCGCAGACCATCACATCGGTTTTCCCGGTGAGAAGATCGTTGCCTTCCAGGTAACCAATATAGTTGATTGCCGGTGTATTTTTTAGCACGGCAGCCGCTTCGCGGATATTATCCAGACCTTTGGTTTCTTCTTCACCAATATTCAGCAGCGCCACGCGAGGTTGCGCAATCCCCACCACCTCTTCGGCCATCACCGCGCCCATCACCGCAAACTGCACCAGCATGGTGCTGTCGCATTCGACATTGGCGCCCAGATCCAGCACCACGGTTTTACCGCCCAGCTGATTTGGGATCACCGTCATCAGCGCCGGACGTTCAATACCGTCCAGCGGCTTAATCAGCATCTTCGCCAACCCCATCAGCGCGCCGGTGTTGCCCGCGCTGACACAGCCCTGCGCATCACCGTTTTTGGTCAGTTCCAGCGCGATACGCATGGAAGTGCCACGGCTGGCACGAATCGCTTGTGAGGGTTTGGCGTCGCCGGCAATCACAGATTCAGCGGGCACGACTTGCAAACGTTCCAGAAGAACCGGATCGGCTTTGGCAAGTAAAGGAGAGAGGGTGTCGGGATTGCCGACCAGCAGAAGATGAAGCTGTAAATTAGAGGCCAGTGCCTGCAATGAAGCAGGCACTGTGACGCAGGGACCGAAGTCCCCGCCCATTGCATCTAACGCCAGGGTTAGACGAGTCAAGGTACCGCTACTTAGCCGATAACCTTGCGACCGCGGTAGAAACCGTCGGCAGTGATGTGGTGACGACGATGAGTTTCACCAGAAGTCGCATCAACAGACAAAGTGGTGGTGGTCAGAGCATCGTGTGAACGACGCATGCCACGTTTGGAACGGGTTGGTTTATTTTGTTGTACGGCCATGGACCTTACTCCTTAATTACTTACGCTTTAAACTGGCTAATACGGCAAATGGGTTTGGTTTCTCCGCCTCTGGAGGCAGTTTGCCAAAGACCATGTCCGCTTCGGACACTTCACAGTGTTCAGATTCATGTACCGGGACGACAGGCAGTGAAAGAATAATTTCGTCTTCAATCATTGCCAGCAGATCGACTTCGCCAAACTCATCGACTTCGATCGGCTCGTACGCCCCCGGTAATGCCTCAGCCTGCTCATCATTGACGACCGGGCTAAAACAATATGTTGTGTGAACATGGTGTTCAAACGGGACTCCGCAGCGTTGGCACATCAGCATTACCTGGACGTCCGCATGCCCTGTTATCACCGCGAGGCGCTGGTTATCAATATCGAAAGATAACGAGACCTCAACATCACTGTCCACACTGACCACAGAGGCAGCAACACGTGTAACCTGCTCAGGCGCATAGGAACCAACATAGTCCAGGCGTTTCTGAGCGGTACGTACCGCATCAATGGTCAAGGGTAATTTTACCTTTTGCATAGGGCGCGCATATTAACTTTGTAACGACTTAGAGTCAAAGAAAAAGGCCGTAAAACGGCACCTTTCACCAATATTCGCTTCCTCAGCGGCGGACAGTTTAAAATGCCCTCTCTATTTACGCTACGGTTTACGAAAAAAATTATGCAGAGACTGCTCCTCGCCTCCACCTCGACCTACCGCAAGATGCTGTTGGAAAAACTGCATCTGCCTTTTACCTGTGACGCGCCGCAGGTCGACGAAACCCCACTGGCCGGGGAAACTGCCGAAGCGCTGGTCTTACGGCTGGCGACGGCGAAAGCCCAGGCACTGGCCATCGCCTATCCTGACCATTTGATTATCGGTTCCGACCAGGTCTGCGTGATCGACGGTAAAATAACCGGGAAACCGCATACCGAAGAGAACGCCTGCGCACAATTGCGCCAGGCCAGCGGCCAAAGGGTGACGTTTTATACCGGTCTGGCGCTGTACAACAGCCGCAGCCAACATCTGCAGGCGCTTTGCGAGCCTTTTCATGTGCATTTCCGTGCGCTGAGCGACGCAGAAATCAGCGCTTATGTGCGTCTTGAACAGCCGCTCAACTGCGCGGGCAGTTTTAAAAGTGAAGGTCTGGGCATTGCGTTGTTCGATAAATTGGAGGGGCGGGATCCGAACGCGTTGATCGGTCTGCCGCTGATAGCCCTGCTGGAGATGCTGCGGGCTGAAGGCATCAACCCGCTGGTATAAAATACTTTTGCTTACTGGCCTTTGGCCTGTTTGCGCAATACCTGCAGGCAGTGGCGCAACTCCTGATCCATCGGCGCTTCGATACGCAGGGTTTCGCCGGTGCCCGGGTGTTCGAATCGCAGTGCCGCGGCATGCAAGAACAGGCGTTTGAGCCCGGTACCTGCCAACTGGCGATCGAATTCGCGATCGCCATAGCGGTCGTCGAAGGCTATCGGGTGCCCTGCGTGCAAGGTGTGAACGCGGATCTGGTGGGTACGCCCGGTAATCGGGCTGGCCTTGACCAGTGTGGCATGCTCAAAACGCTCCTCTACCTTGAAGCGGGTTTCCGACGGTTTGCCTTCGCTATTGACGCGCACGATACGTTCGCCGCTTTGCAGAATGTTTTTCAGCAACGGGGCCTGTACGGCTTTGCAATGCGACTGCCATTGGCCACGCACCAGCGCCAGATAATCTTTCTGCATGCCTTTCAGCCGCAATTGCTCATGCAGCGAACGCAGTGCAGAACGCTTTTTCGCCACCAGCAACACGCCGGAAGTATCGCGATCCAGCCGGTGCACCAGCTCCAGGAAGCGGGCTTCCGGGCGCAGCGCGCGCAGGCCTTCAATCACGCCAAAGCTCAGGCCGCTGCCACCGTGCACCGCGGTGCCTGAAGGCTTATTCAGCAGCAGCAAATGATCGTCTTCATACAAAATGCAATCGGCCAGTGCTGCCACTTTGTCCAGCTTGGCGGAAACCGGCGCGTCTTCACGCTCGGCAACGCGGACTGGCGGTACGCGCACCACGTCACCGGCAGCCAGCTTGTATTCAGCCTTGATGCGCCCTTTATTAACCCGTACCTCGCCTTTGCGTACGATGCGGTAAATCATGCTCTTCGGCACGCCTTTCAGGCGAGCAAGCAGAAAGTTGTCGATTCGCTGACCGGCTTCGTCGTCAGAAATCGTGATTAATTGTACTGCAGGAATGTTCGTTTTCATGGAGCGGGATTCTAAATAGAGCGCGTAAATAGCGCCACTTCTTTTTCTGTGCTTAACTGTCTCTCTGACTGCAGGAGAAACCCTGGCGGACAATAAGGCAGCAAGCCGGTTTGAACGTTTGCGATTTCTTCCGCAGTTAAGGAAAAGTCACCTTGCTATAACAGTATCAGCAGTGGAATAATGCGTTTACTTTCCACGTTGATTCTCGTTAAACAGGGAAAACGGTGGAATTATAAAATTTGTCTGATGGCGCAAAAACGCAGCAATGGCGTAAGACGTAATGTGAAATCAAACAATTAGCGGGCTGCGGGTTGCAGCTTGGCCGGCAAATGGAATCAGATCTGTCGACGTAAATCAGAGGCTATTCCCCTAGTAAAAGTGCTGTCTTTCACAAAGAAATACAGGCTTACCGAGATAATGCGCCCCTATGCAGGCGACAACCGTGAGGTTGACGGCTTTGCGAGAAGACACGGGGTTTTCGGTTTTAATCCGGCCATGAGGTTATTTTGCCCGCAGCTTTGTCGATAATGTAAAAATAACGAGTAAGTTAAGATGAAAAGAATGTTGATTAACGCAACTCAGCAGGAAGAGTTGCGTGTTGCCCTCGTAGATGGACAGCGGCTGTATGATTTGGATATTGAAAGTCCGGGTCATGAACAGAAAAAAGCGAATATTTACAAAGGCAAAATCACTCGTATAGAACCAAGTCTTGAAGCAGCGTTCGTAGATTACGGCGCCGAACGACATGGTTTCCTCCCTCTTAAAGAAATCGCTCGCGAATACTTCCCAAGTAACTACTCCTCCCATGGTCGCCCGAACATCAAAGATGTGCTGCGCGAAGGCCAGGAAGTGATCGTTCAGGTTGATAAAGAAGAACGTGGCAACAAAGGCGCCGCCTTGACCACCTTCATCAGCCTGGCCGGCAGTTATTTGGTTCTGATGCCGAACAACCCACGTGCCGGTGGTATTTCACGCCGCATCGAAGGTGATGACCGCACTGAATTGAAAGAAGCGCTTTCTTCTCTGCAACTCCCGGATGGCATGGGCCTGATTGTTCGTACCGCAGGCGTTGGCAAATCAGCCGATGCATTGCAGTGGGATCTCTCTTTCCGCCTGAAGCACTGGGAAGCGATTAAAAAAGCCGCTGAAGGCCGCGCAGCGCCCTTCCTGATCCATCAGGAAAGCAACGTCATCGTACGTGCATTCCGCGACTATCTGCGCCCGGACATCGGCGAAATCCTGATCGACAATCCAAAAGTTCTCGATCTGGCCAAAGAGCACATCGCTGCCCTGGGCCGTCCGGATTTCAGCAGCAAAATCAAACTGTACAGCGGTGAAATCCCTCTGTTCAGCCACTACCAAATCGAATCTCAAATCGAATCCGCCTTCCAGCGTGAAGTTCGCCTGCCTTCCGGCGGTTCGATCGTTATCGACTCTACCGAAGCGCTGACCGCTATCGACATCAACTCCGCGCGTGCAACCCGCGGCGGCGATATCGAAGAAACTGCGTTCAACACCAACCTGGAAGCGGCAGACGAGATCGCTCGCCAGCTGCGCCTGCGTGACCTCGGCGGTCTGATCGTTATCGACTTTATCGATATGACCCCGGTTCGCCACCAGCGTGAAGTTGAAAACCGCCTGCGCGATGCCGTGCGTCAAGACCGTGCGCGTATCCAGATCGGCCGCATTTCCCGTTTCGGTCTGCTTGAGATGTCGCGTCAGCGCCTCAGCCCGTCACTGGGCGAATCCAGCCATCACGTTTGCCCGCGCTGTAACGGCACCGGCACCATCCGTGATAACGAGTCTCTGGCGCTGTCCATTCTTCGTTTGATTGAAGAAGAAGCGCTGAAAGAAAACACCAAAGAAGTACACGCTATCGTGCCGGTTCAGGTGGCTTCTTACCTGCTGAACGAAAAACGTGAATCGGTGAGCGCGATCGAGAAACGTCAGGGTGGCGTGAAAGCGATCATCGTGCCGAACGATCAGATGCAAACCCCGCACTACTCTGTGCTGCGCGTACGTAAGGGCGAAGAAACACCGACCCTGAGCTACCTGTTGCCGAAACTGCACGAAGAAGAGATGACTCAGCCGTTGGAAGATGTGCCGATGGAGCGCAAACGCCCGGAACAGCCGGCTCTGGCCTCGTTCTCTCTGGCCGCCGATGCACCGCCACCGGCTGAAGAAGCCGTGGCTACTCAGGCCGCTGTTGCCGCACCAGTAACCAAACAAGCTGCACCAGCCGCTGCCAAACCAGGCCTATTGGGCCGTCTATTCGGTGGTCTGAAAGCGCTGTTTGCCGGTGAAGAACAACCGGTTGTTGAAGCCAAACCTGTCGTCGAAGCGCCTAAGACCGAAAGCAACGGTGAAAACCGTCGCCAGGATCGTCGTGGTCAACGCCGTCAGGGTACCGGTCGTAAAGACCGCGGCGAGCGCGGTGAACGTAGCGATCGTCCAGAACGCGGCGAGCGCAAAGAGCGTGGTGAAGGCCGTGATAACCGCGAACGTGATAATCGTGAGCCGCGTGAAAATCGTGAACCACGCGATAACCGCGAAGGCCGTGAAACACGCGAAGTGCGTGACGAGCAGCGCCGCAACCGTCGCAATGCGCAGCAAGCCACTGCCACGGTTACCGATGAGCCGCAGTCTGAAGAGGCCGCCAAGGCACAGCGCGAAGAGCAGCAACAGCGCCGTGAACAGCGTGCCGAACGCCAACGCCGTCGTCAGGAAGAAAAACGTCAAGCCCAACAGGAAGTCGCCGCGCTGGAAAGCACAGAGGCTGCCACTGCCAACACCGTCAGCGATGAAGATCACGAAGAACGTCAGATGCAGAATATGCAACGTCGTCAACGTCGTCCTCTGTCGCAGAAGGTTCGTGTGCTGTCCGCGGAAGAAGAACTGCATCGCGCGGCGGAAGAATTGCTGGCACCTAAAACGCCTGTAGCGAAAGCTCAGGACGTGAAACCTGCTCAGGCTGAAGACAGCGTTAAACTGCTGCCGGAAACCGTTGAAGCGCAGACTGAAGACGATGCACAGGGTGACAACCGCGCTAATGGCGAAAACGGCATGCCACGCCGCTCACGTCGTTCTCCGCGCCACCTGCGCGTTAGCGGTCAGCGTCGTCGTCGTTACCGTGACGAGCGTTACCCAACTCAGTCGCCAATGCCACTGGCGGGCGCTTTTGCTTCACCAGAGATGGCGTCAGGCAAGGTCTGGGTGAGTTACCCTGTCATACAAACTGCGCAACTGGTTGAAGAGGCTGAAGTTCAGGCTGAAGCTAGCGAAATCGCTGCCGACAACGTCATGGCACCAGAAGCCGTCAGCGTGGCCGCTCCAGTGGTTGCCGCGGTTGCTGAACAGGCCATCGCACCGGTTAACCAGCCGGAAGCTGTTGCAGTCGCGGCTGAAGCGGTTGAAGAAGCCCAACCGGTTATTGAAACCGCTGAGCCAATCATCGCTGCTCAGGCTGAAGACACTCCGGTAGCAGCTGAAACACCAGCGGTTGAAGAAACTGCAGTGGTTGAAGCAGCCGCCGTGGTCGAAGAAACCCCAGCCGTTGAAGCTGCACCCGCTGTTGAAACTGCTCCTGAGGTTGAAGAAACTCCAGTGGCGGAAGCAGCGCCGGTATCGGTGGTGGAAGAAACGGCAACCGAGGCAGAAGCCGTCATCGAGCCTGCTGCACCTGTGGTTGAAACTGCTCCGGTTCAGGAAACTGTAGCGCCGGCCGTTGTTGAAAAACAAGCGCCGGCAGTGCAACAGCAACCCGTACCGGTACAGGCTGGTACGCTGTACAAGCATATCGCTACGGCGCCAATGACCAAGGCCCCTGCACCGGACTATGTGCCGGAGCAGCAGCAACACAGCGATTGGCAGCGCCCTTCCTTCGCCTTCGAAGGTAAAGGCTCAGCCGGTGGCCATGCGGCGGTAAATCAAGCGACCGCTCCGGCAACCAAACCGCAGCCGGTTAACGAATAAGTTAATCTGCTTCGATAAAAAAACCCGCCATCCGGCGGGTTTTTTATTGCCCAAAAATAAACTCAGGCAATTTTCTTCAATTGTTTGATATCCAGCAAATCCAGCTTGCCGTCAATGCTGGCGACAAACTGCTTAAAATGCTCGGTGGCATTGTGTTTTTCCAGCGCCTCTGCGCTTGCCCAGCGTTCAAAGAACACGAAGGTGCCTGGCTTCTCAAGATCGCGGTGCAGATCATATTGCAGATTGCCCAGTTCCTGACGGCTTGGATCGATAATCTCATGCACCGCATCGCTGACGGCCGAAACAAACTCAGGTTTAGCCTGCAGGGTGGCAATAACTCGCACTTCCATTTTATTCTCCCATTCCAATGTGATTAATGTTGATAACCCGACAGTGATAGCGCGGGGATCATTAAAATCCCTGTCACTATGCACCCTATAACCCATTGATTTCAACTTGCCGTGAACAAACAGATGCATCGCGGGCGCTTTCCGCTTATCCTTGTACCCCGGCGTGAATAAGCCCCCATTATTCGCTTTTACTCAGACCCGTATCTAACCGCCGGAGCCTTGTACCATGACCGCACAGCCTCAAGCCCTGAAAATCCGCCGCCCTGACGACTGGCATATTCATCTGCGTGACGACGATATGCTGAAAACGGTTTTGCCCTATACCAGTCAGGTGTTCGGCCGGGCGATTGTGATGCCGAATCTGGCTCCGCCAATTACTACCGTAGAAGCCGCCCGAGCGTATCGCGATCGCATTCTGGCAGCTGTCCCTCAGGGGCACAGCTTTACCCCGCTGATGACCTGCTACCTGACCAATTCACTGGCCGCTGCAGAACTGGTTAATGGGTTTGAGCAAGGCGTTTTCACTGCGGCCAAGCTCTATCCTGCCAATGCCACGACTAATTCCAGCCATGGCGTTAGCGATGTGAAGGCCATCTATCCGCTGTTTGAGCAAATGCAAAAAATCGGCATGCCGCTGCTGATTCACGGTGAAGTGACCGATGCCGCCGTCGATATTTTCGATCGCGAGGCTCGCTTTATTGATCAGGTTATGGAGCCCATTCGTCGCCAGTTCCCGGAGTTGAAAATTGTCTTCGAGCACATCACCACCAAAGAAGCGGCGCAGTACGTGCAAGAAGGCAATCGATTCCTTGGCGCGACAATCACCCCACAGCATCTGATGTTTAACCGTAACCACATGCTGGTGGGTGGCATTCGTCCGCACCTGTTCTGCCTGCCGATCCTCAAGCGTAATATTCACCAGGATGCGCTGCGCAAAGCCGTTGCCAGCGGTTCGGATCGTTTCTTCCTCGGTACCGACTCCGCCCCTCATGCCAAACACCGTAAGGAATCGAGCTGCGGCTGCGCTGGCGTATTCAATGCGCCTAACGCTATTCCGGCCTATGCCAGCGTGTTCGAGGAACTGGGCGCACTAGAGCACCTGGAAGCTTTCTGTTCCCTCAACGGGCCCGGCTTTTATGGTTTGCCGGTCAATGCCGATTTTATCGAACTGCAGCGCGTACCAACCACTCAGGCGGAAGAGATCGCCATGGGCAGCGAAACTGTGGTGCCTTTCCTGGCCGGAGAGACGTTGAAGTGGTCAGTGAAAGCATAATCTTCTTTTTTTAACGCAGCCTATTGCTCCCGCACACGGTTAACTGTATAAATATCCAGTAAATCGCTTCGGGGGCAATTATGCGTGTTGAAGTCACTATAGATAAAACCAAACCGCTACCGGCAGGCGCCATTGAAGCGCTGACCGGCGAGTTGGGCAAACGGGTAAACCGCCAATTTCCAGATGCCGTGGTTCAGGTGCGTTATGCCGGTTCTAACGGGCTCTCAGTCCTGGGCGGCCTGAAAACAGATAAAGACCTGATCGAGGAGATCCTCCAGGAAACCTGGGAGAGCGCCGACGATTGGTTTAGCGCAGAATAATACTGCAAGGTAGTTTTTGCCGGGGGTCGCTCTCCGGCTTTTTTGTATCTGAGGCCCGGCACCGCGCTTAAATTTCTGCTGGAAGAAAAGCCTTATCTGGTCTGTACTGAATGCTTTAACAGGAGATCTTTGACATGGCCCCGGACAAGGTTAAAACCGAAGAAGCGATGACCTTTGGCGAACTACTGGCGCTGATTGCCGATCAAAAACGGCGCCTGAGCGTGCTTGAAGTGGCATTTTCCTACCTGGCCTTTGGTTTGGATGACAAAGCCAATCAGCTATTGATTCACAGCCTGAAGCTGGAATCGCAAAATCAAAATCGTGACGCCGAAACGCAAAAGCACTTTGCCCATTTGGCCACCGAACTGGAAAAACGGCTGCACGCCGCCCCCCCCCCTTCTGAAGTTGAATGACGACGAGATACCCGTCCGGAACGCATTCGCAAGTCACGCTGCAGAATGATCGTCCAATATAAATATTTATTTTAAAAAATAAGCAGGGAAAAGCTCCACCAGTGATACCAGATGCGTATACTGTAATGGCTCACATGATGATGGGCCGCATTGATCCTCGTTAGTCACTCACGGTAGTTACTACTCAATAAGGGGTCTTTATGGACAGAAATGATGAAGTAATTCAGACGCACCCGCTTGTTGGTTGGGATATCAGTACTGTCGACGCTTATGACGCCATGATGATACGCCTTCATTACCTGTCTTCACTAGACCAGACGCCCGAAGACGCCCAAGTAGACAGAACGCTTTGGCTAACCACAGATGTCGCACGTCAATTAATCAATATCTTAGAAGCCGGCATCGCCAAGATTGAAGCAACGGATTACCAGGACCTTGATCGTAGAAAACACTAATTCACCGCACCACAAAATCTAAGGCGCCAGCGATTTTCTCTGGCGCCTTTTTCTTTGCCGACGGGCAGCGCAACGGGTGCATTGCGGCGCTCAACCTTTTATCATAACGAAATAAGAAACGTATAACAGAGAGGTTACGGCACGTGGAATATGACTTAATTGTTGTGGGCAGCGGTTCGGTAGGTGCGGCGGCAGGCTACTATGCGACCCGGTCCGGCTTGAAAGTGTTAATGATAGACAGCGCCATGCCCCCACACCGTAACGGCAGCCACCACGGTGATACCCGCATCATCCGCCATGCCTATGGCGAAGGCGAAAAATATGTCCCGCTCATTCTCCGCGCCCAGGCCTTATGGAATGCGTTGATAAAACAAACCGGCGAAGAACTGTTTCAGGACTGCGGCGTGCTGAATATGGGACCGGAGCAGTCTGAATTCATCCGCAATGCGCAAAACAGCGCCAAGAAATTCCGTCTTAATACACAAAATCTGAGCGCAGAACAGATTAACCAACGCTGGCCGGAATTCAATGCGCCGGAAGGTTACGTTGGCGTGTTTGAACCTGACGCCGGGTTCCTGCGCTCTGAAAAGGCGGTCGCCAGCCTGATCAAACTTGCCAAAGAAGCCGGTTGCAGCCAACTGTTCAATTGCCCGGTAACGGGGGTGCAACCTGTCGAGGGGGGGGTCGAAGTGGTCACCTCCGAAGGTCGTTTTCAAGGCCGCAAGGCCGTGGTCACCACCGGTACCTGGGTCAAAGCTTTGCTGCCGCAATTGCCGATTTCGCCGCTGCGCAAAGTATTTTCCTGGCATCAGGCCGATGGCCGCTACAGCATCAACAACCGTTTCCCGGCGTTCACCGCCGAAGCCCAGGACGGCAGCCATTATTACGGCTTCCCTGCCGATAACGACGGGCTGAAAATCGGCAAGCACGATGGCGGGCAACCGATGGAAACACCGGATCAACGCAAGCCTTTTGGCAGTTTCACCAGTGACGGAACCGAGGTGTTTCACTTTTTACGCCAATTTTTGCCGGGTGTAGGGGTATGTTTACACGGTGAAGCATGCAGCTATGATATGAGTCCGGATGAAGACTTCATTATTGATACCCTGCCGGGCTGCGATCGCTTGATGGTCATCAGCGGCCTGAGCGGGCATGGTTTCAAGTTTGCCAGCGTGCTGGGCGAGATTGCCGCCCTGTTTGCCGAGGATAAAACCTTACCGGTAGATATCTCTGCCTTTACGCTCAAACGCTTCAAATAACCCTCCTCCATGGACATAATCGCCTCCGCCAACACGCCTGGAGGCGGTTATGTCCCGCAGTTACACGCTGAATTCAGCGTATCAATTTGAAATATATTGGGAATAATATTTCAACGGAAATTTCTGGCGCAAGTATCCGGATTTCCGAATTGATCCCCCGTGGTGTAAGTTCTATTTTACAGCTGATATGCCCCTGGTAATTTCTCGCTCAACAAGGACGTCACCATGAAACTGCTTGTCGTGGACGAATGCTGCTTCACCCGGGTCGGTATCGATAACTATTTTACGGACAATGTTTTCAGCCAGGTAAAATGTTGCCACAGCCTGGAACAAGCCACTCCGCTGCTGGATCACTACCGCCCAAGCCATATCCTGGTCAACCTGACCAAACACTGTCGTTACAGTGAGGATGATGCTCAACTGCAGGCTTTTATCGAGGCCACCCCATCCGCACTGCTGTTTATTTATCTGGACACGCCGTACCCTTACAGCGAAACGCCGATGCGCATCGCTGACCACGCTTTCCTGTTCAACAAAGCCACATTACCCGTCACACTGCGCATGATGCGTGAAAAGCCGGTCTCACTGATGGATTGCAGCGTGGAGCACTCTCTGTTCAGCCCGCAGGAGCTGACGGTGATGAAACACTGGATGGCGGAAATGCCCAATTACCGTATCGCAAAAAAGCTGCAAATCAGCTCGCACACCGTTTATGTGCACAAGCGCCACATCACAGAGAAAATCAACGCCCGTAATCGGCTCGAATTTTATTCGCTGTATAACGTGCTGCGCTATTTTTATCCGCCAAGCGTTCCGGCCAGCGCTATGTCACCTTCGTTGATGGCGGTATAACCGAAGCCTGCTGCAAAGCAGGCCGTTTTCACACCAAGATCCCCCCCGAGACCCGACTTTGCCTTCTCGGCAGTATTAACGCTGGCTGCAAAAATACTATAATCTGCCAGTCCTTATCTTTTGGCTGCTGAGAATGCTAAACAAAATACTGTCGGCGATTGTCAACAACGTCCGCGAACATCTGGTGCTGTATATCTGCCTGTGGCTGGTGCTGTTGGCGCTGGACGTCTATTTCTTCTTTATGCCTTAACCCCATGCCGCAGACTTTTCCCCGTTTGCGCTTTAGCCGATTCGGTTCGCCGGAACAGGTGATTGCCCTGGAAGACGCCGTCATTCCAGCGTTGCAGCCCGATCAACTGCTAGTGCAGATGCGCTACGCACCGATAAATCCATCGGATTTGATCCCAATCTATGGCCAGTATGCGCACCGTACTCTCCTGCCTCAGGTTCCTGGCTACGAAGGGGTTGGGCGCGCGGTTGATCCTCGCGGTCAACCTACCGACAGGCGCGTGCTGACAGTCATGGGCGATGGCAGTTGGCAAAGCTTTGTCACGATCGATAGCGCCAAAACCATTTGGGTACCGGACGACATCGACGACGCCAGTGCGGCGCAAATCTACATTAATCCGCTGACCTGTTGGGTCTTGCTGACACAATGGCTGCCGCTAAACGAGGGGGACATCCTGATGATTAACGGCGGCGGTTCGGCGATCAGCCTGCTGTTTTGTCAGTTGGCGGTTTTACGCGGTATCAGATTGGTGGTTGTAGTACGTAATGCCGCCCATCGCCAGGCGCTGTTGAATGCCGGTGCCTGGCGGGTTGTGGAGGGACAATTACTGCAACAATACCGGCTGCAACAGCTCACGGGCCATGCGGCGCGTGCCGCTATCGACTGCGTCGGCGGTGAAGACGGCTTGCATCTGGCACTTTCGGTCAGCGTGGCCGGTGATTTTGTCGCCTTGGGCTTGCTCGGCAACCGGCAGGTGGACTGGCAGTATATTGCTCGCCAACTCAGGCTTCGAACCTCTTTGTTTCACCTGCGAAAATGGAACGCTCAGGCAACGCCGGTGCAGTGGCAGGCCGCATTCCAACAGCTGTTCCATCTGGTAAGACGCGGCCAGTTGGTGTTGCAAAGTCCGGCGGCTATTTATCCGTTGCGGCAATATAAACAGGCGCTGCAACACGCCGCCGACAGCAAAACTCAGGGGAAAGTCTTCTTTACTCCGGAGTAACCGGTTTGCCTGGCTGACCATCGCCGAGAATAACCGCCAATTTATGCCCCCCTTCGGTGGTCTCCAGGGCAATGCGGGTAATAATGGTCAGCGGCACCGACAGTAGCATCCCCACCGGCCCCATCAGCCAGCCCCAGAAGATCAACGACAGGAAGACCACCAGCGTCGATAACCCAAGTCCGCGCCCCATGACACGCGGCTCCAGCATGTTGCCAATCACCAGATTGATGGCGATAAAGCCTGCGGCTACCACCAGCGCATCACCGAAGCCGTTAAACAACAGCGCCTGGATCAGGGGAGGAACCGCGGCGATCACCGAGCCGATGTTGGGAATATAATTCAGCAAAAACGCCAGTAACCCCCAAATAAAGGCAAAGCGCACGTCGACCGCAGCCAAGAATCCCCAGACGATAACGCCGGTTGCCAGGCTGATCGCCGTTTTGATCACCAGATAACGAGTGACGCCGTCCAACGCACGCCGAATATTGGCGATGCCTTCGCTGGGTTTATCCAGTGCCTGCTGCAGTTTGTAAGGCAACAGCTGCACTTCAAACAGCATAAATACCACGGTCATCAGCAGCAGGAAAATATTGGTCATGGCGCCCGAGAAACGGCTTAACAGGCGGGTGATCAAATTCATCGCCGAGCTGGGGTCAACATACTGCAGCATCGCTTCGGGGGAGATGGTGATGTTGAGACGATCGGCGTAATGCTGCAACTCGCCCAGTTTTTCCATCATCATACCGCGGTACTGGGGGAGCGAACGGGCAAATTCGTTCAGCGATGCGCCCAATATGCCGATAAACAACATCAACGCCACCACGACCAGCACCACCAGTAAAGTCACACCGAGCACGCGCGGTATCCGCCAGCGTTCCAACTGCGCCACCAACGGGTTCAATACCATAGAGAGAAACACCGCCAGCAAGAATGGCACCACGACTTCCGCAGCCGCTTTGACGCCGGCGAGGATAATCACCAACATCGCCAGCATAACGGCCAAACGCAGGCTTCGATCGGTCAACAGGGTTCGACCCATGACATTTCCTTTGTGTTAATTGCGCTGACCCAGAGGGTCATCCGATGATGACTTATGTTAGCAAACTCTGATGTCATGCCGCAGGGGTATTGTGGCACGGATAAAATCCCCTTTTGCCGAACATTGACTGGAAATAATCGGAAACCTTGACTAGCGTTTTATTCATCACGGTAACTCACGCTATTTACGTAAAATGACAAAAGCTGACAATAATAAATAAAATCATTACTTTTCAATTAATAACAAAAAATGCATATGCAAGAAAAAGTATTCACTTCAACGATTTCACTGATTAACCTGACGCTATCTCGGCCAAATTCACTGATTAATATTTTAAAGAAGTAACATAGTTAAATTTATTATTGATTTTATGTTTCTTAAAGTTTAATTATTGCAGCCAGAAAATGTGGAAAGTAAGGAAACACCATGCTTTGGAAAAATACCGCCAATCGCTTTGGTCATATCTCAGTGTTGATCCACTGGTTGGTTGCGCTGACGGTGTACGGCATGTTCGCCCTGGGCCTGTGGATGGTCACATTGGGTTATTACGATGTCTGGTATCACCAGGCGCCGGAAATTCATAAAAGCATCGGTACGCTGCTGTTCATCGTCATGGTGGTCCGGGTGATCTGGCGTTTTGTTTCGCCGCCGCCCAAACCGCTGGCCAGCTACGGTCGCTTTACCCGTGTGAGTGCCATTCTGGCCCATCTGGCGCTGTATGTGGTGCTGTTCAGTATCCTGATCAGCGGCTACCTGATTTCCACCGCCGACGGTCAGCCAATCAGCGTATTCGGCTGGTTCGATATCCCCGCAACCGTCACAGGCATGGCGGAGCAGGCCGACACCGCCGGTACCATCCACCTTTACCTAGCCTGGGTCGTCGTGGTGCTGTCAGTACTGCACGCTCTGGCTGCGCTTAAACATCACTTCGTTGATCGTGATGTTACTTTGAAACGGATGCTGGGTAGCAGCGCCGATTAACCTTTGGATTTATGGAGATTGCTATGTTGAAGAAAACCGTACTGGGCTTGACCGCAGGTGCACTGCTGCTGAGCGCCGGTTCCGCGCTGGCTGCCGACTACAAAATTGACAAACAGGGCCAGCACGCCTTTATCGAATTCCGCATCCAGCACCTGGGCTACAGCTGGCTGTACGGCACCTTCAAAGACTTTGACGGCGGCTTCACCTTCGACGAAAAAGATCCGTCCAAGGATAAGGTTAGCGTCACCATCAATACCGCCAGCGTCGACACCAACCATGCTGAGCGCGACAAACACCTGCGCAGCGCAGAATTCCTGAACGTGGAGAAGAACAAGCAGGCCAAGTTTGAATCTACCGAAGTGAAAAAGAACGGTGAAGGCTATGCGGTTGTCGGTAACCTGACGCTGAACGGCGTGACCAAGCCGGTAACGCTGGACGCCAAACTGATCGGTCAAGGCAATGACCCTTGGGGCGGTTACCGTGCCGGCTTCGAAGCTAACGGTAAAATCAAGCTGAAAGACTTCGGCATCACCACCGATCTCGGCCCGGCGTCTCAGGACGTAGAGCTGATTATTTCCGTGGAAGGCGTTCGCGCAAAGTAATGCAAAAGCGCGGCAAAGCTGCCGCGCTTCTTTTCAGGCTCAGTTGGCTGGGCCTTTATCCTCTTCCGGTGCCGGAATATGCATCGTGGTCTGCAATAACCCTTTCGACTTATTGAAAATCTTGATGCCATTCTCACGGCCGGCGCGGCGTGCACGCTGCTCTTCACGCGGCAGCTTCAGCTCTTCGCGGCAGATCTCGCTGCAGCAACCTTCAAATTTGGCGGCGCAGCTCGGGCACTGAATAAACAGCAGGTGACAGCCGTCATTCTTACAGTTGGTATGGGTATCGCAGGGCGCGCCACACTGGTGGCAGTTCGCGATAACATCGTCAGAAATCCGCTCGCCCATACGCTCGTCGAACACAAAGTTTTTACCGACAAACTTCAGCGGTAGCCCCTGCTCTTTCGCTTTGCGCGCGTACTCGATAATGCCGCCTTCCACGTGATAAACGTTTTTGAAGCCGTTATGCAGCATGTAAGCGCTGGCTTTTTCACAGCGGATACCCCCGGTGCAATACATAACAATATTTTTGTCTTTATTGTCTTGCAGCATCTCGACCGCCATCGGCAACTGGTCGCGGAAAGTATCTGAAGGCACTTCAATGGCGTTTTCGAAGTGGCCGACTTCATATTCGTAGTGGTTACGCATATCGACAAACAGCGTATCCGGATCGTCAATCATCTGGTTTACGCGATCGGCCTGTAAATACTCACCGACATTCGCTGGATTGAAGCTTTCATCATCGATGCCATCGGCGACGATGCGATCGCGCACTTTCAGGCGCAGCACCCAGAAGGATTTGCCGTCGTCTTCCAGTGCGATATTCAAACGCACCTGATCCAGCGCCGGATGCGAGGCAAACAACGCGGCTTTAAACGCCTCGAACTTGTTCTGCGGTACGCTGATTTGCGCATTGATGCCCTCTTTCGCCACATAAATGCGGCCAAACACCTTCAGTTGGTCGAACTGGACGTAGAGGCTGTCGCGAAACGCTTTGGGATCGTCGAGGGTGAAGTATTTATAAAAAGAAACTGTGGTGCGCGGCTCGGTTTCCGCCAGCATGCGCGCCTTCAGTTCCTCGTTAGAAATTCGGTTATGTAACACTGGCATGGTGTACTTTCCTGTCTTTCGGAGGTGACTGATTTGGATGCGCGCCGGCCGCAGGCCCACGCGCGGCGCACATAATACCCGAAAATGGGGCTCAAAACAGCATTAACGCGCTGGGGATACCCGGCGCAGGAAACTTGACGCTGTTCACAAATCCCGATAAGCCTTAGGGGGGCTTATCGCCAATTTACCACGGACCAGGAGGACGTCATGAGTCAGCTATTTACCCCGATTACGCTGGGGAAACTGAGTTTGCCCAACCGTATAGTTATCGCACCGATGTGCCAATACTCCGCCGATAACGGCAAGGCCACCGAATGGCATACTGTGCATCTCGGCCATTTGGCATTGTCCGGCGCAGGCCTGTTGATTGTCGAGGCCACGTCGGTCGCCCCTGAAGGGCGCATCACCCCCAGCGATCTTGGGCTGTGGGACGACGCAACGGAACAGGCGCTGGCCGAAGTGGTACAGGCGGTAAAAAAACACGCTACCCTGCCGCTGGGCATTCAGCTCGGCCACGCCGGGCGCAAAGCATCCTGTGCCGTTCCCTGGGCCGGTGGGGGCCAGTTGAACAAGGCCGACGGCGGCTGGCAGACGCTGTCGGCCTCCGACATCCCCTTCGCACCGGCTGACGCCAATCCTGCGGCGATGAGCCTGGAACAAATAGAGCAATTGAAAGCGCAGTTTGTTACTGCTGCAAAACGCGCCGACCGACTGGGTTTTGAACTGATTGAGCTGCACGGTGCGCACGGCTACCTGTTGCACCAGTTCCTGTCACCGCTGTCCAACCATCGCAACGATCGGTACGGCGGCTCGTTGCAAAACCGCATGAGCCTGCTGCTGGAAATTTATAATGAGGTGCGCGCCGTGTTTCCGGCTCATAAAGCGCTTGGCGTACGTATTTCCGCCAGTGACTGGGTCGAAGGGGGCTGGGATGAACAGCAGTCGGTAGCTTTGGCAAAAGCGCTGAAGGAGCTGGGTTGCGACTACATCCATGTTTCCAGCGGTGGCCTTTCGCCATTGCAGAAAATTCCTGTGGGGCCAAATTACCAGGTACCGTTCGCCGAGACCATCAAGCGGGAAAGCGGGCTGCCAACCATTGCCGTGGGGTTAATCACCGAGCCGGAACAGGCGGAAGCGATTGTCGCCACCGGGCAGGCGGATATGGTGGCACTGGCGCGCGGTATCCTTTACAACCCACGTTGGCCATGGCACGCCGCCGCCAAACTGGGCGAGAAGGTCAGCGCGCCACCGCAATACTGGCGTTCTGAGCCGCACGTATTGAAGGGCTTGTTTAAAAACGACTGATGATTCTGGGGTGGATGCTCAGCATCTGCCCCGGCACTCGGTAAAACCGGAAATTACCATCCCTGCCAACAGGGCGATGCCCGCTACCAACAACAACGGATTAAACTGCAGATGAGCGCCTAAGCTGCCCAACAGTGCCCCAGTGACCAATAACCCCGCACTTAACCATGAAGCCAACATGCATCCCCCTAAAATAGTTGCGCGATATTATACGCGCTCCAGGTTTACTGACCTTAGCCTTTAGGGCGTTTTAGCCCAATTAATCGCCAAATATCCCCTATCCATCACTAAAAATTATGTTTTAATGCGGTGTTTTTTCACGTTGCGCGATAAAAGTGCCACAATACTCGGTTATAAACGGCAGAAAATGGATAGACGGCCAAACCTCTTCTGGATGTAAGCCATACTATCACTCTGTTATTATCATTAAATGACTGCTTCTAAGCTGAGAACACATGACTCAAGTTCCCTCTTTTAATCGCTCTTTACTGCATCCGCGTTACTGGCTTACCTGGTTCGGCATCGGTTTGCTCTATTTATTGGTCTTGCTGCCTTACCCGATTATCTATCGTCTTGGCACGCGACTTGGCCGTTTTTCCATGCGCTTTCTCAAGCGTCGCGTGGCGATTGCCCAACGTAACCTGGTGTTGTGTTTCCCGGATATGCCGCAGGCCGAACGCGATGCGCTGGTGGTGCAGAATTTTGAATCTGTCGGCATGGGGCTGTTTGAAACCGGTATGGCGTGGTTTTGGCCGAACTGGCGTATCGAACGGTGGTTCAAGGTCAGCGGGCTGGAGCACATTCAAAAAGCGCGAGACAACCATCAGGGCGTTTTGTTGATCGGTCTGCATTTCCTGACGCTCGAACTGGGTGCCCGCATCTTTGGCATTCACAATCCGGGCATCGGCGTTTATCGGCCGCACGACAACAAGCTGATGGACTGGCTGCAAACCTGGGGCCGCATGCGCTCCAACAAATCCATGCTGGACCGAAAAGACGTGAAAGGCATGATCCGGGCGCTGAAACAAGGTGACATCATCTGGTACGCCCCCGATCACGACTACGGCCCGCGCAGCAGCGTGTTCGCCCCGTTGTTCGCCGTAGAGAAAGCCGCCACCACCACCGGCAGCTACGTGCTGGTGCGAATGGGCAAACCGGCCATTATTCCCTTTACCCCACGCCGCTTGCCGGACGCTAAAGGGTATGAGCTGATTATGCAGCCGGCGGTGGAAAACTTCCCGCTGGATAATGAGCTCGAAGCCGCCGCATTTATGAACAAAGTGGTGGAGAAAGAGATCCTGATGGCACCGGATCAATACATGTGGCTGCACCGCCGCTTCAAGACTCGCCCGGAAGGCGAGCCTTCGCTCTACTGACTTCTGACCCGCCGTTTGGCGGGTTAGTTTTATGACAAACACCCGAAAAGCGTGGTTTTCGGATGTTTGGGGTAAAGCTGAAGACCTAATTCTTTGTTTTTACCAGCACACAAAACATAACGGTCAAACACACAGGACTTTGTCTGCTCTCTTACCCGCCGTTTGGCGGGTTAGTTTTTTATGCCGCAGATCTTGAGAAACGGCTGCAACGGTGGGATGGTAAAGCCCTCACCGTTAATCTTGGAGCCGTTATGTACATCGTTAGCCTGACCTACCACCGCCCGATAGAAGAAGTCGACAGCCACCTTGAGGGGCACATCGCCTGGTTGAAAAAATACTTCCAGGACGGCACCTTCATCGCCTCCGGTCGTAAAAACCCGCGCACCGGCGGAGTGATCCTGGTGAAAGGCATTGATCGTTCACAGTTGGAGACCATCGTGGCGCAAGATCCCTTCAATGCAGTGGCTCACTATGAGATCACCGACGTGACCCTCTCGACCACCACCAGCGGTTTTGAGCTGCTCGCCGGGCTTTAAACAGGCTTTTTTCCGCGCGCACAGCGCGGAATACTGTCTATATTCTATTTTTAAAACTTTATTTCATTTTCAGAATATCCCCTGCCACATCGATTGATGCCACCTATAATTAAGCGCATACTTATCAGGCTAACTTTTTTGCTTTGCCCCCTTGCCTGTGCACACGCGCAAAGCGCTCCTCCTTTTGCAGCAGGAATTTATGGCTTCGGCACCAGAACCCATCAACTGGAAACGTAATCTTTTCGTCACCTGGCTGGGGTGCTTTCTCACCGGGGCCGCATTCAGCCTGATCATGCCCTTCCTGCCGCTCTATGTGGAAACCCTTGGCGTTACCGGCCACGAAGCGCTGAACATGTGGTCAGGGCTGGTATTCAGTATCACCTTCCTGTTTTCGGCTATAGCTTCGCCATTCTGGGGCGGTCTGGCCGATCGCCGCGGGCGCAAGCTGATGCTGTTGCGATCGGCGCTGGGCATGTCGATTGTGATGCTTTTAATGGGCATGGCGCAGAATATCTGGCAATTTTTGGCGTTGCGTGCAGTGTTAGGCCTGCTCGGCGGTTTTATTCCCAACGCGAATGCCCTGATTGCCACCCAGGTACCGCGCAACCGCAGCGGCTGGGCGCTGGGCACCCTGTCCACCGGCGGCGTCAGCGGGGCATTGATTGGCCCGTTGATCGGCGGTTTACTGGCCGACCAGTACGGCTTGCGGCCGGTGTTCTACATCACTGCCGGCGTGCTGTTGGCCTGCTTTGTATTAACGCTGCTGTACGTCAAAGAGCAATTCATCCCGGTACAGAAGAAAGACATGCTGCACGCTCGCCAGGTTTTCGCGGCGCTGAAAAGTCCCAAACTGATCCTCAGCCTGTTTGTGACCACCATGATTATTCAGATTGCCACAGGCTCTATCGCGCCGATTCTAACGCTGTACGTGCGCGATTTGGCCGGCAATATCCATAACCTGGCCTTTGTCAGCGGCCTTATCGCTTCAGTCCCCGGCGTCGCCGCGCTGATGAGCGCGCCGCGGTTAGGCAAGCTGGGCGACCGAATTGGTCCGGAACGCATTCTGGTATTTATGCTGATCGTGTCGGTGCTGTTGCTGATCCCCATGGCCTTTGTGCAATCCCCATGGCAGCTCGGCGTGTTGCGCTTCCTGCTTGGCGCCGCCGATGGCGCGCTGCTGCCGGCGGTGCAAACGTTGCTGATCTATAACTGTACCAATCAGGTGGCAGGCCGGATCTTCAGCTATAACCAGTCATTCCGGGATATAGGCAACGTCAGCGGCCCGCTGATGGGCGCGGCGGTTTCCGCCAGTTACGGCTTTCGGGCCGTCTTCTGCGTGACCGCGATGGTAGTGCTGTTCAACGCAATTTACTCCTGGTGGTGTTTGCAACGCCGCCCGAGGCGAATGCGGGAAGACACCCTGCAAGAAGAGCAATAGCCGCATTTATCACCAGTTCTGCCCTCATAAAGGGTCGACGGCCTGTTTACCCTACTTTTCGTGTTGATACCCTCACGTCCTCTCGTCACGCTCACCACAAGAAAAATACTCGTATAATTATTTGTTTTTAAACAAATAAATAACTTTTAGCGCAATAAATCGCCTGTCAATAACATTCCCGCTCCAACCAACATAAAAACCAGGAAAGGAGATGTTTGTCGACTTTTCATCTAAAAAATGGGATACAGGGACTAGACAAAACCATCATCCAGTTATCAAATGGTTAAATAATATCACGCCAGTTGTAAATCATTGGCCAAGTGAAAAAAGGCTAACGCGCTTTCCACGGTTAACGGGCGCTGCGGCAACGGTTTTGTCGGGTAATCCACATTGGGTGGATCACCTTCCTTAAATACACATACATACCACAGTATAAGCTGCATCACTGCGGCGCATTTTATTGGGAAGACGTTATGCAATCCTCTGTTAATAAACAAGAAAGCCGGACCTTCTTCGGCCATCCTTATCCGCTCGGATCCCTGTTCTTTACCGAAATGTGGGAGCGGTTCTCGTTTTACGGCATTCGCCCATTACTGATCCTGTTTATGGCCGCCACGGTGTACGACGGCGGTATGGGTTTGGCACGTGAAAACGCCTCGGCGATTGTCGGCATTTTCGCCGGCAGTATGTACCTGGCTGCCCTGCCGGGCGGCTGGTTGGCGGATAACTGGCTTGGCCAGCAAAAAGCGGTGTGGTACGGCTCGATTCTGATCGCGATCGGCCACCTGTCGATCGCACTGTCCGCCATCATGGGCAACAACCTGTTCTTTATCGGCCTGATGTTTATCGTACTCGGGTCCGGCCTGTTCAAAACCTGTATCTCGGTGATGGTCGGTACGCTGTATAAGAAAGGCGACAACCGCCGCGACGGTGGCTTCTCACTGTTTTATATGGGTATCAACATGGGCTCGTTCATCGCCCCGCTGATCTCCGGTTGGTTGATCCGTTCCCACGGCTGGCATTGGGGTTTCGGCATCGGCGGGATCGGGATGTTGGTGGCGCTGGTGATCTTCCGCGTCTTTGCGGTTCCGGCGATGAAACGCTATGACAGCGAAGTCGGCCTGGACTCCACCTGGAATAACCCGGTCGCCAAGAAAAACGGTGTCGGGCGCTGGCTGCTGGCGTTAGCCGTCGGCGTGGCGGTGATTATCACCCTGATTGCCCAAGGCATCATCGTGATTAACCCGGTAGCGGTGGCCAGCATGCTGGTTTACGTGATTGCCGCCTCGGTGACCCTGTACTTCATTTATCTGTTCGTGTTTGCCGGCCTGAGCCGCAAAGAGCGTGCCCGCCTGCTGGTCTGCTTTATCCTGCTGGTGTCGGCCGCCTTCTTCTGGTCCGCGTTCGAACAGAAACCGACCTCGTTCAACCTGTTCGCCAACGACTACACCAACCGTATGATCGGCGATTTCGAGATCCCGGCGGTTTGGTTCCAGTCAATCAACGCCCTGTTTATTATCCTGCTGGCACCGGTATTTAGCTGGGCATGGCCTGCCCTGGCACGTAACAAGGTACGCCTGAGCAGCATCACCAAGTTCGTTATCGGCATTCTGTTCGCCGCGGCAGGCTTTGGCCTGATGATGCTGGCAGCGCAGAACGTTCTGAGCAACGGCGGTGCCGGTGTGTCTCCGATGTGGCTGGTGGGCAGCATCCTGATGCTGACGCTGGGTGAACTCTGCCTTAGCCCAATCGGCTTGGCGACCATGACCCTGTTGGCCCCGGAAAGAATGCGCGGTCAGATGATGGGCCTGTGGTTCTGTGCCAGCGCGCTGGGTAACCTGGCTGCCGGCCTGATCGGCGGCCATGTTAAGGCCGACCAACTGGAAATGCTGCCTAACCTGTTCGCACGCTGCTCGATTGCGCTGCTGATTTGTGCCGCGGTGCTGACCCTGTTGATCGTCCCTATCCGTCGCATGATGGAAAATACTCAAGGTAAAAGCGCGCAGAAATCGGCGACCAACGCCTGATAGCCTTTACGCTTTACCCTTTCAGCCAGCGCCCGGTGCGCTGGCTTTTTTATTCCCCCCACGCCCGCTGTTGCAGCACCACCCGGTAACCGTCCGGATCTTCGAACGTCTGCCCATGGGCATCCCAATAAGGGTTGTATGCCGCAACGCGCCGAAAACCGGCGGTCAGCATGCGCCGGCATCCTGTAACCCACTCCTGTTCATCCGGTAAATAAAACACCAGCAAGTGATCCTGCGTCGGTGCCTGCCCCACCGCCACTCCCCGATGATGGGTAAACTCAAGGTGATAACCCCGCTGCGGGTGCCCGACCATTATGCCGTCAAAACCCTGATGATCGCGGAACTCACCCAGCCGTTCGAAGCCCAGGCCCTGGCAGTACAGGGTCGCAATCTCCTGCAATCTGTCGGTCGGGCGTGCAATGCGCAACACCGCGTTAGCTATCGGCATTATTTTCTCCAAAACAGAATAACTTCATACAACGCCATTCCCGCCAGCATTGCCGCAACGAACTGCCAGCCGGCTAACGAGCCCGCGCCGGCCAGTACCCAGGCTGGGCCGGGACAGATGCCCGCCATTCCCCACCCGATGCCAAACAGCGCGCTGCCTGCCAATAAGCGGCGATCGATGCGGCGAGAAGACGGAAGTTGTACTGTTTCACCCAGCAAGGTACGCGGTCGGCGGCGAACCCAAAAGAACGCCGGTGCCGCCACCGCAATCGCTCCCACCATCACCAGGGCCAATGACGGATCCCAGTGGCCGGTGACATCGAGAAAGGCCAGCACCTTGGCGGGATTAGCCATTCCGGCGACGATCAGACCAAGGCCAAAGATGGCGCCACTCAGTAAGGCAAACACGGATCGGTACATGACGTTAAATTCCTCCCCACTGGCGGACGGCCCATACCGTAATAAACCCCAACAGCATAAATACCGCCGTGGCCATCAATGAACGCGGAGACAATCTCGCCACACCGCAAACACCGTGGCCGCTGGTACAGCCGCCGCCCAGGCGAGTCCCCAGCCCGACCAATACCCCGGCGGCGATCAGCCATAAACTGCTGCCGCTAACCGGCATGTCCGGTAAAGGCCTGACGATACGATACAGCCCGGGCGAAACCAGCAACCCGACAAGAAATGCGAGCCGCCAGCCTTTCTCTTTGCCCAGCGGCGTCAGCAGGCCACCGGTAATGCCGCTGATGCCGGCGATGCGGCCATTAAACAGCAACAACAGCGCCACCGCGCTGCCGATAATCCCCCCGCCGACCAGCGCAGACAGCGGGGTAAAATGCAGCCAGTCGAGGGTCATGGCCTCTCCTCCCGTGCCGGGCAATAGAGTTGATATAAAGTATTAAGCAGCGCCAGCGCCTTCCGATCGCAAACGGCATAGTAGATTTGTTTGCCGTCGCGCCGCGTTGACACCAGTCCTTCCTGGCGCAGTACGCCAAGCTGTTGCGAAAGCGTCGGCTGGCGGATCTCCAGCGCCTGTGACAGCTCCCCCACCGACATCTCGCCCTGGCTGAGTTGACACAGCAGCAGCAAACGATCTTCATTGCCCAGCGTCCGCAGCAACGCCCCGGCCTGCGTTGCCGCCTGCCGCATACTGTCGATATCCATCGTCCCCCCAAACAATTTACTAAATTATATATTGTTTATTTATAGACTATAACGCCTCGCCGCACCAGAGGCTGGTGCGAAAGGTATCGGCGTGGCATGCTGCCATTATGATTTTCCGAGGACCGGGGATGCCCCAATAAATGCTGCTTTTTCATGACGCTGTGCCCGCGAACCGCTCGATTGTGCCGGTCGCCAAAGATTATCAGCACGGCGAGTTCGAGCCGCCGCATTACCACGATTGCGCACAGTTGATTCATAGCCTGAGCGGCGTAGTCCAGGTGAATACTCGTCTGGGCAGTTGGGTGGTGCCCCCCGGTCGCGGCGTCTGGCTGCCCGCTCGGGTAGAACACAGCCTACAGATCACCGGTAAAGTGGCGGCGAGAGCGCTGCTGGTGGATCCGCTGGCGCGTGCCGATCTGCCGGCAAGCTGCGAAGTGGTGCAGATATCACCGTTGCTGCGTGAATTGATTATCTGCGCGATGGACATTCCTGCGGATTACCCCGCAGGAGGCCGTGAAGAGCGGATCATGGAGTTGATCCTGGATGAACTGCGCGTACTGCCTATTTTGCCGCTGAATTTGCCTGAGCCACGCAGCGATGCTTTGTTGACGCTGTGCCGACATATTCAGCAATCGCTGGCCCACCCCTGGGAATTGGAGCAGGCGGCCCGCTACATCAACGTCAGCGGCCGCACGCTGTCACGACGTTTTCAACGAGAAACCGGGCTGCGTTTTGGCGACTGGGTGCGCCGCGCCCGTTTGCTGGCGGCATTGAATGCCCTGGCCGCCGGACATTCGGTGCTGGAAGTGGCGCTGGACTTGGGCTATGACAGCCCCAGTGCTTTCAGCGCCATGTTCCGCCGCCAGCTGGGCGTTGCACCCAGCACTTATTTCGCCAAATAACGCGCAGCCACGTTGAACAACGCCTGCAGGGAAGCGCTGGCAGAATCGACGTCGATGCCGACCCCGTAAGCCGCCTCACCGTGCGCCAGCGTACAGCGAATATAGGCCACGGCACGGCTTTGGCTCTGATGCCCCAACGTGTGTTCGTGGTAGTCCTCTATCGCCAAATTCAAGCCAAAGCGCTGGCGCAGCGCATCCACCGCGCTGGACAACAAACCGTTCCCTACCCCCAGCAGCCGTTGCTGTTGCCCTTCGAACAACACCCTGGCACTGAAACTATAAGCCTCGATGCTGTGGCTTTCGGTCTGATAGCTCAGCAACTGCAGCCGCGGTTGCTCAACCAAACCATAGCTGATTCTAAACAGCCGCCACAGCTCGGCGGTGGTCATCTCTTTGCCGCTGCCGTCGGTCGCCTGCTGCACCACCTTGCTGAAATCAATTTGCAGCCCACGCGGCAACGACAGCCCGTGGTTCTGCTCCAGCAGCCAGGCGGCGCCGCTTTTGCCCGACTGGCTGTTAACCCGGATCACCGCCTCATAGCTGCAGCCGACGTCCGCCGGATCGAGCGGTAAATAAGGCACCTGCCACAGGCCGCCCTGCCTCTGCTGTTGGGCGGCAAAGCCTTTTTTGATCGCATCCTGATGAGAGCCGGAAAAGGCGGTGAACACCAACTCACCGGCGTAAGGATGACGGGGATGCACAGGCAGTTGGTTGCACTGCTCAACCACCTCCACCACCTGCTTCAGTTGGCTGAAATCCAGCCCCGGGGCAACGCCCTGGGTATACAGGTTGAGCGCCAGCGTCACCAGATCAACGTTACCGGTACGTTCACCGTTGCCGAACAGACAGCCCTCGACCCGATCGGCACCGGCCAGCATCGCCAGCTCGGCACAGGCCACTCCGGTGCCACGATCGTTGTGCGGATGCACGCTGATGGTCACCCGGTTACGCTGACTGAAACGGCGGCAGAACCACTCAATCTGGTCGGCATAGACGTTCGGCGTACTGACCTCCACCGTGGCCGGCAGGTTAATGATCATCGGGCGCCCCGGCCCGGGCTGCCAGACATCGGCAACGGCCTCGCAGATTTCCAGCGCAAACTCGAGCTCGGTAAAACAGAAAGTCTCCGGCGAATATTCGAAGGTCCAGGCCGTTTCCGGCCGCTGCTCGCACTGCTGCCGAATCCGCAGCGCGCCGTTAACCGCCAGCGCTACCGTCGCCGCCTTGTCCTGTTTGAAGACGATTTCCCGGAACATCGGTGCGGTAGCGTTATACAGGTGCACGATAGCGCGCGGTGCGCCACGCAAAGCTTCAAAGGTACGGTCGATCAAATCGTCTCGCGATTGGGTCAGCACCTGAATGCTGACGTCGTCCGGGATCAACTGCTCATCAATCAGCGAGCGGACAAAATCGAAGTCCGTTTGCGAGGCGGAAGGAAACGCCACCTCAATCTCTTTGAACCCGCACGCCAGGAGCATCTGGTAAAACTGGCGCTTGCGGACGTTATCCATAGGTTCTGCCAGCGCCTGATTGCCGTCACGCAGATCGCTGGAGCACCAGCGCGGTGCCTGCTGCAAAGTGCGACCGGGCCACTGGCGATCCGGCAAGGTCACGGGCGGGAACGGACGGTATTTGATGGAAGGGTCGGTTAACATGGCACTCTCCTGGCGGTAATAAGCAATGCCCTATTATTTCCTGCCGCGATCCCCCCTGCTCCCGCTTAACGGACAACCATCGTCGCGAAACGGACAACAAAAAAATTTGCATCCTGCGCCAGTGCGGCAACAATTAATTTTGACGTTTGCCATGGCGCTTCAGCGCCCCCAGCCCCTGAGCAAAGCTTTCCCCGACTGGAGAAAAATATGAGCCTGTATGCAACCCTGGAAGAAGCCGTTGAAGCGGCGCGCGAGGAATTTATCGAGTCTGCCGAAGGCGGTAACGACGACGAACCGCCGGTGCCGCAACAATTCAATCTGCAAAAATACGTGATGCTGGATGGTGATATCATGTGGCAGGCCGAATTCTTTGAGCAAGAAGGCGAATCGGTCGAGTGCCTGACGTTACGCAGCGGCGCCGCCGCTCAGGCTATTTTCGACGGAGATTATGACGAAGTCGAAATCAGCGCCGAATGGATTGAAGAAAATACGCTGCACGAGTGGGAAGAAGGAGACTTCCAGCTCGATCCACCGTTGGATACCGAAGAGGGCCAAACAGCCGCCGACGAGTGGGATGAGCGTTGAATGATAACGGGCGGGAGCAGACAATCCCCCGCCCTTCACCCTATGATTTTCTGAGAGGCTGCATGATTATCCGCCAGGCACGTCCCGAAGATTTCCCCGCAATTTTGCAACTGCAAACACAAAACATCCCGGCAAACTTGAGCGACAGCCAAAAGCGCCAGGGGTTTATCGTCTCACGCATGAATGAGGCGCAGCTCACAAGCATTAACCAGGGGCTGGGCATTTTGGTAGCGGTTGAAGGTGAAGCCCTGGCCGGGTTTGTCTGCCTGATGCCGACGAATGCGCAACCGCACCCGCCGGTGGTGGATGCGATGCTGGACACGCTGGCCGGCCAATCATTCAATGGACGGCCACTGAGTGAGCAGCGGGTGTTTCTGTATGGTCCGGTGTGCCTTGACAGCGCCTGGCGTGGCAAAGGCGTACTGAAGCAGCTCTACGCCGCCGTCAAGGCGCGTACCCGCAAGGACTTCGACGTGGGTGCACTCTTTATCGACGACAGTAACCCGCATTCGTTGGCGGCTCATGTGCAGGGATTGCAGATGACGGCGCTGGCCCCGTTCCGCTGTGGCGATCAGGGTTACCAACTGGTGGTATTTGCCACCGGGGATTAACTTACTCGTAGGGGCCGTGCTGGGCGTCAAACGGCAGCATAAAGGTATCTACCACCATCGACAGCGGCACATCAATGACAGTGATATACCGCCAGGGGCTGTCGCGCAGATCCCACTGAACGCCCGGATAATATTGATGGCCGTGCCCGGCCCCCGGCACCGTGCGACTGATAATGCTGCCGCAGCCGGTTAACGCCGTGACTCCTGCCACCACCACTACCAGACGAAGAAGAGAAGAGAGATTCACCAAAATGACTTTTGCCCCGGGTTGTTTTGAGGGGCCACAACGCCCGGCGCGAATTTTAACACAGTTTTTGCCTGCCAGTTTGTCAGCATTGCGTAAGCTAAAAGCCAAAAAAAACGGGGAACACGCCTTGCGCATTCCCCGTTTGAGTCACCCGATCAGCTTTTAACGCTGACCCACCGGATGAGCCCGTTCATTGTGTGGCAATTGCTGGTAGAACTCCCGCCAGGCGGCGCCCTGCGGCAATAACCAAACGCGCTGATGCAGACGCGACAGCGCGACAGGATCGCTCAGCAGCTCAAGACGTTTGCCTTTTACCAGCTTCTCCGGCCCCAGCTCCAACGCCTCGTTCACTCGCTGTTCACGATTACGCTCGATGGCACCGCGCAGGTGGTGACGCGCGGTAGCCAGCGCCGTCGCCAGTGCGTTGAACGACGGATTGACCACCGCGTGCATAAAGCCATTGCTCAGTGCGCGTTCACGGTTTAGCTGCAGATATTCTTCCGTAGCCAGCAGTTCGCGAGGAGGAGAATACTCTTCCGGGATCAGGAACAGCTTGGCGCGCTTGCTCTTGATACCCAGCGTCGCACGGCTCGACAAGACCGAAACGAACGGCGACAGGATCAACGAGAAGACGATAGGCGACAACCACCACAGGAAGCGCAGATCCAGCCAGGCCATACCGCCAGCCCACACCAGACCCAGCAGCATCTGTGAGCCATGACGTTTAAAGGCTTCGCCCCAGGGGGTATCATCATCGTCACGCTGTGGCGAGTTCCATACCACTTCCCAACCCAGGAAGGCACTGACCACGAATACCGTGTGGAACAGCATGCGCACCGGCGCCAGCAGCACCGAGAACAGCATTTCCATCAGCATCGACAGGAACAGGCGCACGCCGCCGCCGTATTCCTTGGCCCCCTTCGCCCAGATAAGCACAATGCTCAACAGTTTAGGCAGGAACAGCAGCACCAGCGTGGTAGAGAACAGCGCTATCGCCAGTTCAGGACGCCACTGTGGCCACACCGGGAACAGCTGACGCGGCTGCAGGAAGTACTGCGGCTCCATCAGGGTATGCACCACCTGCAGCGCGGTAGACAGCGCCAGGAACATAAACCACAGCGGCGCCGACAGGTAGGACATCACGCCGGTCAGGAACACCGCACGGTGCACCGGGTGCATGCCCTTGACCAGGAACAGGCGGAAGTTCATCAGGTTACCGTGGCACCAGCGACGGTCACGCTTCAACTCATCCAGCAGGTTCGGTGGCAGTTCTTCATAGCTGCCCGGCAGATCGTAAGCAATCCACACGCCCCAACCGGCACGGCGCATCAGCGCGGCTTCCACAAAGTCATGGGACAAGATGGAACCGGCAAAAGACCCTTCGCCCGGCAGCGGTGCCAGCGCACAGTGCTCGATAAACGGCTTCACGCGGATAATCGCGTTATGGCCCCAATAGTGCGATTCGCCCAGTTGCCAGAAATGCAGGCCGGCAGTAAACAGCGGCCCGTAAACCCGGGTGGCAAACTGCTGCACGCGGGCATACAGCGTGTCCATGCCCGAGGCTTTCGGCGCAGACTGAATGATACCGGCGTTCGGGTTGGCTTCCATCAGGCGCACCAGACCGGTGAGACACTCACCGCTCATCACGCTGTCGGCATCCAGGATCACCATGTAGCTGTACTCGCCGCCCCAGCGACGGCAGAAGTCGTCGATGTTGCCGCTTTTGCGTTTAACGCGACGACGACGGCGACGGTAGAAGATACGGCCATGGCCATCTACGTCGCGACACAGCTCCATCCAGGCCTTCTGTTCCGCCATGCAGATATCCGGGTCGTAGCTGTCGCTCAGCACGTAGATATCGAAATGCTCGAGCTGGCCGGTGGCCGCGACGGACTCATAGGTCGCGCGCAGGCCGGCGAACACGCGTTCGACGTCTTCGTTACAGATTGGCATGATCAACGCGGTACGGTGCGTCGGATCGATCGGCTCATCGCCCTTGATGGTGGAAGAAATACTGTATTTGTCTTTGCCGATCAGCAACTGCAGGAAGCCCATCAGCGCAGTCCAGAAACCGGCCGAGACCCAAC
This sequence comes from Serratia sp. OS31, assembly GCF_014164835.1. NCBI lineage: Bacteria > Pseudomonadati > Pseudomonadota > Gammaproteobacteria > Enterobacterales > Yersiniaceae > Serratia > Serratia sp. OS31. The sequence goes on from NZ_JACJFQ010000033.1 coordinate 42,410, forward strand.
AGAACAGGATCGCGAACAGGATCAAAATGCCGGTTTGCAACACATAAGGCAGCAGTTGCAGCACCGACTGCATCAGATCCTGATCCAGCATGGCCATCGGATCGATCAGCGCCCAGCCCTGGTACGGCAAAATGGTTTTCATGTACCAGGTGGCGATGCCGGTCTGCACCAACATCAGCACCAACAGCACATAACGACGCATTGAGCCGACCACACGCCAGCGATTTTCCGCCGCGGCCTCCTCTTTGGAGGCGTGACGGTTGTGTGGTGTACGCCCCAGCAGAGAATCCCAGAAGCGCGCCACCGGGTTGGTGCGCCAGGCTTCCGGGAACATGCTGGTGCGTTTGATTGGCGGCGTAGCCTTGAGAATGCTGCGCCCTTCCACGTCGGTATCGAAATCTTTGTCGCTGACCGCATCCGGCCAGGCGTCTTCGATTCGTGTTTTGACCGAGGCCAGCGTGACGTCATCGGCAGACAGCGTATCGACGTTGGCATCGTCAGCGCCCATCTTGCGATGCAGCGCCTCAAAAGCCTGGGCGTCATCCGCGCCCGGCTGTAGTTTAAGCGCCTCTGACCGCTCAGCGGTCAGAGGCATTGCCGCAAGATAATCCTGGGCAAGTTGAGTAGGCTTATTCATTGGCAGGTAGCTGATAGCTCCAGGTTTCCGACAGGGTCTTATCACCATTGACCAGCGCAGCGCGCATTTCTACCGGCTTCTTGTCGTCTTTCACTTTCAGACGCAGCGTCAGGCGCCAGCCTTTGGTCACTGGATTATAGCGGACATTGTTTTCTACCATTTCACCGTTATCGCCGATGCTCACCTGAGAGGCGACCGGCGTAGCGCCGTCCAGACCTTTCAGAACCGGGCCCACGAAGTCGACCAGGAATGCCACGCTGCCGTCTGGCTCGCGGATCAGGTTGGACTGCTTCACGTCACCGGTTGAACGCATGGTCTGGCTGACGTAGGCAATGTCCTGCGAATGCAGTTTGTCTTCGTCACGGGTGAAATGCAGGCGATAGCTCAGCGCCAGCGGAGTTTTGGCATCCGGCAGAACGTCTGGCGTCCAGAAGGCAACGATGTTGTCATTGGTTTCATCCGCCGTCGGGATCTCCACCAGCTCAACCTTGCCCTTGCCCCAGTCGCCACGCGGCTCGATCCAGGCGCTTGGGCGCAGATCGTAGCGATCGTCCAGATCTTCGTAATCCTTGAAGTTACGGCCGCGCTGCAGCAGACCGAAACCTTTCGGGTTTTCGACCTGGTAAGTGCTGACGGACAGGTGCTTCGGATTATTCAACGGACGCCAGATCCACTCGCCGTTACCGGCATGGATAGACAGGCCGTTGGAGTCATGCAGCGCCGGACGGTAGTTCAGGGTTGGCGATGGTTGGCTCGGCCCGAACAGGTACATGCTGGTCAGCGGTGCCATGCCCAGTTTGCCGACTTTGTCGCGCAAGAACACTTTAGACTCGACGTCCACGGTGGTGTCGCGGCCCGGATAAACCACAAAACGGTAAGCCCCGGTAGCACGCGGTGAATCCAGCAGTGCGTAAATCACCAGATGCTTGTCGCCCTGCTTCGGACGTTCAACCCAGAATTCGCGGAAACGCGGGAACTCTTCGCCGGACGGCAGCGCAGTATCAATCGCCAGGCCACGAGCGGAAAGCCCGTACACCTGTCCTTTACCCACCACGCGGAAATAGCTCGCGCCCAGCAGGCTCATAATTTCGTCGTTTTTATCCGCACTGTTGATCGGATAAATCACCTTGAACCCGGCGAAACCGAGGTTTTTTACCGACTCCGGGTCGTGTTTTACCGAACCGAAGTTGAAGTAGTCCGGGCTGTACTTGATCTGTTTTACGCTGGTGGCGGTGACTTCATTGATTTTCACCGGCGTGTCGAAGTACATCCCCTGATGATAAAACTCAAGCTTGAAAGGGGTTTTCAGTTTGCTCCAGTAGGCTTTATCGTGATTGAACTGAATCTGCTGATAGTCCGCGAATTTCATCTCGCGGAATTGAGAAGGAAGGTTGCTCTTCGGGGCTTCGAAGCCTTTTCCTGCCAGATCCTGCGCCTGCTTGGCCACATCATCTATAGAAAAAGCCCATGCCTGCGAAGTAAACAGCGTGAACAATACGGTCGCACCTAACCAACGTACGCTCGCGGCGCGTGGTTTTTTGGATAATATATTAACTAGCACATCCCCCCCTATTCGTGTGCTCAAATCATTTAAATCCATATTAATGGATTATTCAGCTTTCCGACAACATGATAAATGGATGGTTCATGTTTATGGCTCATAGTTTAAGCAGCTGACTAAACACCAGCGTAGCAAGCCGCGCAACAAGACGCTATGGAAAAATGTGAAACGGTATAGTAGGGTTTGAGATTCGATTTAACCATTGCCGACTTATTAAGCGTGTTAATGACCATTCGATAAAATCACCAGCGGTAACCTATGACTAAAGGCAGCAACCAACGCGAGTTTTTCCTCGATTCAATCCGGGCTTATTTGATGTTGCTCGGCATCCCTTTTCATCTTTCTCTGATTTACTCAAGCCATGTCTGGGCGGTGAACAGCGCCAGCCCCTCCTTCTCGCTGACGGTGCTGAACGACTTCATCCATGCTTTTCGCATGCAGGTGTTCTTCGTGATTTCCGGCTACTTCTCTTACATGCTCTATGAGCGCTACGAACGCCACCAGTGGCTGAAGGTCAGGCTTGAGCGGGTGGCGATCCCCCTGCTGAGCTCAATTCCCTTAATAACGGTGCCGCAGTTTTTCATGCTGAAATACTTCACGGACAAATTAAACGGTTGGGAAAATTTTTCGCTCTATCAGAAAATAAATGTAACAGTTTGGGAGCTGGTTTCTCACCTGTGGTTTTTATTAACCCTGTCATTGCTGACCACCCTGTGTTTTTATCTGTTCAAAAAAATCAAGGCACGCAAAAATAATACTGTTCCTTACCCGATAAATAAAATGACCGGATTAAGAAACATCTCACTGCTCTTTCTTATTTATGCTTTATGCTATTCGGCCGCGCACCGTATTATCCTAATTGCAGCTCCTGGTTTACTTTCCAACGGCCTGTTCAATTTCGTGGTGATGGAGACGATGTTCTATCTTCCGTTCTTCATCCTGGGCGCTTATGCCTTTAAGTACGTGTGGCTGAAAGAGATTTTCCTCAAGCCGTCCCTCGGCGCACTGCTCGGTTCGCTGTTGCTGTTCATTGCCTATATGCTGAATCAGAAGTTTTTGGCCCACAGCAGCTATATGTTTGAGCTGGAAGTGCTGATCAAAACCCTGCTGGGGATCCTGATGGCCAACGTGATTTTCTCATTCGGACATAATCTGCTGAACTATCACTCGCCGCGCATCACTTATCTGGTGAATGCATCGCTGTTTATATATCTGGTGCACCATCCGCTGACCCTGATATATGGCGCTTTTGTGACGCCGCATATCAACAATAACCTGCTGGGTTTTCTGGCCGGATTGGTGTTTGTCTTCTCTTGCGCCTTCCTGTTATATGAACTGCACAAACGTATCCCGCTGTTCCGTTTCCTGTTCTCCGGTAAACCGCAATAATCCATCAAGAAGTACTCTCAGAGCGAATCTTCATCGCCCTGAGGCCTGCAAACGCCAACTTGCTAACCTTTTGAATATGTTACCCATCTTTTCAAAATGAGTATTTTCCTAATAATCATCCTAACCCTCTCATCACATTGCAAAATGACGATCACCTGTTACGCTCATTAAGCATACTTATAAGTTATTTTTTGTTCTTTTTAGGGCTGGGTATTCATATGAGAGAAGCATGGGTCGACTATGCGAAAGGAATTGGTATCATTTTGGTGGTCTTTGGCCACGTAAACCGCGGTTTATACAGTGCTGGTATCCACCTTTCAGAATCATTCTACCAACTGACTGACAGCGTTATTTACAGTTTCCACATGCCGCTGTTCTTTTTTCTATCCGGTTTGTTTTTTGTTCAATCATTAGACCGAAAGGGCAAAAGTCGATTCATTATCAGTAAAATTGATACCATTGTGTATCCCTATATCATTTGGTCATTGCTACAAGGTACTGTCGAAGTTGTCCTGTCGCGCTATACCAACAATGCAGCCAGCCTAAAGGATCTGATAGGATTGTTTACACACCCTCGGGCACAATTTTGGTTTTTATATGCCTTATTTATGGTGTTTTTCATCGCCACACTATTGTATAATAAGAATAAATTCAACTACATCCTTCCTATTTTGATTGTTGTCAGTGCAGGATTGTATGTGTGCCAAGACAGCCTCAGCAAATCCTATCATTTCGGTTATATAACCAGTTTCATGGTCTTCTTCCTTCTCGGGGCGTTGGCAATTCACTATTCCGCCGCCATTGCAAGAATCAACATCACAACCAGTCTTATCGCCGCGCTCGTCTTTGTTTTGCTTGAATGGGTATTTCATGGCTACTTAGGCCTAACGTATACCGATACGGGTCTGTACTCCATGATCCTGGCCATAGCGGCAATTATCTTTATCATTAGCCTGTCCGTTTTGCTGGCAAAGGCAGATATTGCCTGGTTACGGCGATTGGGTGAGCTGAGCATGGTTATTTACCTCATGCACATTCTTGCCGCCAGTGGCCTACGTATTGTACTGGCTAAGTTTTTACATGTTAACAACTGGTCAGCACATGTTCTCGCTGGCACCTTATTTGGTCTTATTGTCCCGATGGTTGCTTATTACTTTATTCAAAAAATGCATCTCAATTTTCTACTGGAGCGACCGCGTTTTCATAACGTACAGCGTAAAGAAAAAACCCTCTGAATAACTGAATATATGAGGGCGATACCAACGCCCTCATCCTCTATTTTACCGTGATAATTGCTATCAAGTTCTTGCCACCAATGTCTGTCTGGAGCACAGATTGCTCACCCCCGTGGCGAAAGTTAAGGCAAAGTTATGCTGGAGCATATTGCCGCTAGTTGTTATAACGACAATGCATAAGTGGAAATCCACATCCCTGCCTTACGGTAGCGATTGGGCTCAATGAACCCTAAGGGACGGCTTTGTCATCATCGCGACAAGGCCTGCAGCATCTCCCTTCCGTCACGACAGAGAGGATTTTTAATGACTGATAAAGACACTTCGGCTCAGGAAGCCGTGCCAGAAAACGCCACCCTGCTGAAGATTCTTGGCCGGTTGCTTTCCGCACTGGACTCGTCGATCAGCGGTAAGGATCGCAGCATTCTGGTCGCCGAGCTTTCCAGCCTTAATCTTGACGGTATTTCAGAGTCAGAAAGAAAACTGGCTGCCGAGCTGATCAGACGGGCCCTGCAGTCACTCGACCATTTATAACGCCTCGCCTGCAAACCATTAAGCCTCCTGGAGGGGGTTTAATGGTTTTTCCTTCTCCGGGCTCGGCAACGCCCACCATTTATTGCCTAAGCGTAACCACAGCAAGCTGATAAATATAGATAAAAGAAAGAAGTTCATCGGTTTCCCCCCACTTCCACATGCTTCTCCGCTTAAATGACAATAAATGCCAAACTGTTTTGAATCAGCCTTGGCGTTTTACCTGAAAAACAGGCTATCATCAGGGAGTATCTGCGCTAGCGCGCAACGCCCTTCCCCCCAGCCTGCAGGAGAACGTCATTTTGGATGCCAGCACCATTAACAGTTTGTTCATCATCGGTGCCGTGTTGGTGGGAGCAAGTATTCTTCTCAGTTCATTTTCATCACGTCTGGGTATTCCTATTCTGGTGATCTTCCTGGCCATTGGCATGCTGGCGGGGGTCGATGGACCGGGTGGGATCGTTTTCAGCAACTATCCGGTAGCCTATCTGGTCAGTAACCTGGCGCTGGCGGTGATCCTGCTGGACGGCGGCATGCGTACCCGCGTCAGCTCATTCCGCGTCGCGTTATGGCCGGCACTTTCCCTCGCCACCATCGGCGTGGTGATCACCGCTGGGCTCACCGGGCTGGCCGCAGCCTGGCTGTTCAACCTCGATCTGCTGCAGGGCATGCTGATTGGCGCCATTATCGGTTCTACCGACGCCGCAGCCGTCTTCTCGCTGTTAGGCGGCAAAGGGCTTAATGAGCGCGTCAGCGCCACGCTGGAAATCGAATCCGGCAGCAACGACCCCATGGCGGTGTTCCTTACCATTACGCTGATTGCGATGATCTCCGCGGGCGAAACCACGCTGAGCTGGATGTTCCCTGTTCATCTGCTGCAGCAGTTCGGGATGGGGATTGTCTTTGGTCTCGGTGGCGGTTGGCTGCTGTTGACGTTGATCAACCACATTAAGCTGGCCGAAGGCCTGTATCCGCTGCTGGCCGTCAGCGGCGGCATTCTGATTTTTGCCCTCACCACCGCACTGGACGGCAGCGGCATTCTGGCGGTGTACCTGTGCGGCCTGATGCTGGGCAATCGCCCGATCCGCAACCGGCATGGCATTGTCCAAACCTTCGACGGGCTGGCCTGGCTGAGCCAGATCGGCATGTTCCTGGTGCTGGGGCTGTTGCTGAACCCGCATGAGCTGCTGCCTATCGCCATCCCTGCCCTGCTGCTGTCGCTGTGGATGATCCTGTTTGCCCGTCCACTGTCGGTATTTATCGGCTTGCTGCCGTTTCGCAGTTTTACCCTGCGCGAACGCAGCTTTATTTCCTGGGTCGGCCTGCGCGGCGCCGTACCGGTCATTCTGGCCGTCTTCCCAATGATGGCCGGGCTCCCCAATGCCCAGCTGTTCTTCAATGTGGCTTTCTTTGTGGTGTTGGTTTCCCTGTTGCTGCAGGGGACCACCCTGTCGTTCGCCGCGAAAAAAGCCAAGGTGATCGTCCCGCCGGCACTGGCGCCGATTTCACGGGTGGGGCTGGATGTTCATCCGGAAAACCAGTGGGAGCAGTTTGTTTATCAGCTTTCGTCAGAAAACTGGTGCGTCGGTGCCGCATTGCGTGAACTGAAAATGCCGCCGGGTACGCGCATTGCCGCATTGTTCCGAGGAAAAGAACTGTTGCACCCCAGCGGCAGCACGCGACTACGCGAAGACGACATTCTGTGCGTTATCGGTCATGAGCATGACCTGCCGGTGCTGGGCAAGCTGTTCAGCCAGGCGCCGGTGGTTACGCTGGATGAACGCTTCTTCGGTGATTTTATTCTGCAGTCGGACGCGCGCCTGAGCGATATTTCACAGGTTTATGGCCTGAATCTGCACGAAGGCGTGGATGAACAGCAAACGCTCGGCCAATTCGTCATTCAACTGATTGGCGGTGAGCCGGTGGTGGGCGATCAGATCGAATGGGATGGCCTGACCTGGACCATCGCCGAAATGGATGGCAATGCAATCAGTAAGGTCGGCGTAAGAATTGTGACTGACTGATCCCTGCGCAAAACAGGTCTGCTGTGCGGCCATGCCCGCAGCGGACCTTTCAAACAGACGGAACTTATACGTCTGGGAAGGTTCTTAAACTCTGGAATAACCCGAACCGGGCATTCAGCTCCGGCGTTTTAACCTTTACTCTGGGAACATCGCATTGCGGTGATGGGTATCGATTTGAACAGTAAAACTCGATTTCTATCGGCCATGCTGGGGATTGCACTGACGGTCATAGTGTTGGACCTGGGCGTCGCCGATTTGGTCCATAGACTCTTAATTGGATAACGTTAACGTGGCACAGCAGCAAGACAAAGACATTCTCGGAAAAATACTGGTTACCGTTTCCGCACTCTGCCTGATTATCGTGGCGGCGTTGCTGATTTGGGGCTTTGTACTGGATTAACCCACCGATCTGACGCAGTAACATTACAACACCACAACAACCATTTTGTTACAAAAAGCCGACATCACTCACCGGTCATTGCGCGTATGCTAAACGCAAAGGGTGATAAAAATGCACCTGATACCTATTAAGTGTTGGCCCGCCTGAAACGGGCTTTTTTTTGCCTTCAGCCCCCCCTCCCCCCCGAATTCGGGGCATAAAAAAACCGCCGAAGCGGTTCTTTAAAAGCGATGGCAATCAGATTTTACAGCCTTCGCAGTCCGCCTCGTCCTCAAGGATTTCGGGGAGTTCTTTCACTTTCTGCGCCGCTTTTTCTTCTGCTTGCGCCAATTCGGCATCGATATCAAAATCGAAAATATCATCACTCATCGTAAATTCCTCAGGCTTATCTGACTTCAATGCGTGAGTATAATCGACAACCGCGCGAGCGGAAACCCTCAGTTAAGCACGGCCACCTGAGGCTGCTCATCCTGCGGCTTCTTTGAGTACGCCAAATCGTAGACGTCATAGAAATCGATCTCGCCTTTATTGGCGATGATTTCCTGCATGCGAGTTTTCGTCGCGGCACCGATCGTCGGTTCATCCAGCAGTGCCTTCACCGACTGCGGCGACAGCGCTCGGGTGAAATACCACTCGCCGTTATAACAAACGCGCAGATCCAGCACGCCAATATCTTCAAAACGATAGACCGGTTTGATTTCAATCAGCAGCATGGCGAACATGAACAGAACGAAGGCGGTGAATGCCAAAAACGAGATAAAGCCCATGTAAGGAACCTGATACATCACGGCGATCACGGCAAAATAACCAGCAAACATGGCGAGACACAGATAACGGTGATCGCGGGCAAACTCGCTATTGAAGCGCAGCTTGCCGTCACGTCCTTCCTGCCGATTGATCCGTTCAATTTCTTTTACCAAGATGCTTTTAATCGCGTCCATAGCTACAACCTTATGCCTTGGGGGGACATTATTGCTATCAATAATCATTCCTCAAACTAACACAGGTACAGTTTGCCCAGGTAGATCAGTTATGCAATTTAATATCGGTAACTGTTATACTTTCAGCGGCTAGCGCTGCAGCGAGTTTTTGCCTTGGGCAAACATAAACATCCGCTGGGCGATATCGTCGGCCTGTTTGATTTTTTGCTTTTGCGGTTCGTTACAGCGCTGAATAGCGCGTGCATAAGCAAGTTCATGCGCCTGATCGATCATCGCAATAATCTTGTCACGCTCCTGTTGAGCCAGGTTACCCAGCATGGTGGTGATGATTGCCTGATAGGCGTTGGAGGCGGCGGTCAGCGACTTCTCTCTGGCTTCGAGCGCCGCCACACGTTGCAATAACTCCTGCAGTTGATCGGACTCGGACATGGCGATCTCCTGTTGCCGGGCAGCGAACCTGCCTGATTAGAGTCTAGCAAAGATCGATTGCAACAGAGGAAGATTAACAAAAGAAGAGAACCGGTTAGGGTAAAGCACACCCGAAAATCCCAACAAGGAGCCGATAGTGCAAATCAACCCGGGTGCGCTTTATGATAACTGGTCCGAAAAGGAAGCTGGCGCGCTATGCAGGACTCGAACCCGCGTCTATCAATTTTGTAGCCAAAAAAGCATTATAAAACCAACCACTCTGCCAACTGAGTTAATAGCGCATTCCATTGCTTCGGAGCGTTATTATCCATATTGATGCTATGGATTCAACACAAGTAGCTATGAACAACTGAATTTTAAGAGAAATCTTGTTTTTTCGTCTATTCCTCCCTCAGCCACCAATTACTTTCATTCCGCGATAGTTAAACACCGGCACTTTTCTCTCGCCGTCTGCGGCATGTTTATTGTTAGTTAAAGCGCTGGATGCCACTATAGCGGCTTCTGGGATCAACGTTGCTGTTACGGATAACATTATGAAAGTCACTCCGCGCCGTTTGGCGTTTACTCTGGCCGGCGTCCTGCTGGTCATTACTGCCGTCGTTACACTGATCTCACTGCAAAGCCCCTCGCAGGCCCCCTATGTCACCGCGCCGGTTCGCCTTGGCGATATCGAAAACGCGGTATTGGCCACCGGTAAGCTGGATGCTTTCGAACGGGTCAACGTCGGTGCTCAGGTTTCCGGTCAGGTGAAATCCCTGAAGGTCAAACTTGGCGACCGGGTCACCAAAGGCCAGCCGATTGCCGACATCGACGACCTGCCGCAACGTAACGACCTGCGTAACGCCGAAGCGGCGCTGAACGCGGCCAAAGCGGATTTGCAGGCCAAACAGGCACTGTTGAAGCAGGCAGAGTCCCGCTTTAAACGCCAGAAACGCATGTTGAACGATGAAGCCAGCTCGCGCGAAGATTTTGAAACGGCGGAGGCCACGCTTGCCGCCACCCGCGCCGAACTGATCGCGCTGAATGCACGTATTGTTCAGGCGCAAATTGAGGTGGACAAGAAGAAGGTCGATCTGAGTTACACCCGCATCCTGGCACCGATGGACGGCATTGTGATTGCCGTCATTACCCAGCAAGGCCAAACGGTAAACGCCAATCAGAGCGCCCCTACCATCGTCAAACTGGCGCAGCTGGATGTGATGACCATCAAGGCGCAGATTTCCGAAGCCGACATTACCCGCGTGACGCAAGGACAAAAAGCCTACTTCACCATTTTCTCCGAACCGGACAAAAAGTACGACGCCACGCTGCGCACCGTCGAATTGGCGCCTGAGTCCGTCATGAAAGACGACTCCCTCAGCAGCGGCGGCGGTTCCGCCTCAGGCTCCGGCAGCGCCAACGCTTCGGTGTATTACAACGCGCTGCTCGACGTGCCCAATCCGGAAAACCGGCTGCGCATTGCCATGACGGCTCAGGTTTCATTGCTGTTGGGTGAGGCAAAAAATACGCTATTGGTTCCGATTCAGGCAGTGCATAAAAACGCGGACAAAAAACAGCAGGTACAAGTGCTGACCGGGGAGAACCGGGTGGAAATGCGTGAGGTGACAACCGGTATTACCAACAACGTCGATATACAAATCCTGTCCGGATTAAAAGCGGGTGAAAACGTAGTGCTGGTGCAGGAAAGCGCCAAGCCAGGCGAAGAAGGCCTGGTACTGTGAACGCCATTATTGAACTGAAAGGGATTGGCCGCACCTATACCAACAGCAGCGAGCCATTAACCGTACTGAAAAACATCAATCTGAAGATTGCCGCCGGGGAGTTGGTCGCCATTATCGGTGCCTCAGGCTCGGGCAAATCAACGCTGATGAACATCATCGGTTGTCTGGACGTGCCGGATCAGGGGGACTATTTCATCAGCGGCCATAACGCCGCACACCTATCGCCGGACGAATTGGCCAGACTGCGCCGCGAACACATTGGTTTTATCTTCCAGCGCTATCACCTGATGCCGGACATCAGCGCGCTGGGCAACGTCGAAATCCCGGCGATTTACGCCAACAGCAAACGCGACCAACGTCGCCTGCGTGCGGCACAATTGTTGGCGCGCCTGGGGTTGGAAGGCCGTGAACACCACAAGCCCGGTCAACTGTCCGGTGGCCAGCAGCAACGCGTCAGCATTGCTCGTTCGTTAATCAACGGCGGTGAAATCATCCTGGCGGACGAACCGACCGGCGCGTTGGACTCCAAATCCGGCCAGGAAGTGTTGGCGATCCTCAGCGAACTCAACCAACGCGGTCATACGGTGGTGATCGTCACCCACGATATGAAAGTCGCCCAACACGCGCAGCGCATCATCGAACTGCAGGATGGTGAAATCGTTGCCGACAGCGGCCGTCAATCGCCGGTTCCTCCCCCGGTAATGAAAATGAAAAAGAGCGCGCCGGTTGCACAAGGCTATTGGCAAAGCTTGCTCGACCGCACCCGAGAGTCTCTGCAGATGGCGTTGAAAGCGATGAACGCCCACCGCTTGCGCACAGCGCTGACCATGACCGGCATCATTTTCGGCATCGCCGCGGTGGTCACGGTGGTCGCCCTGGGCGAAGGCGCCAAACAGCGCACGCTGGAAAGCATTAAAGATCTGGGCACTAACGTCGTCAGCATTTATCCCGGGCGCGATTTCTTTGACGACAGCACCGACAGCATCCGCACTCTGGTGCCGGCGGATGCCGATGCGCTGGCCAGCCAGAGCTTTGTCGACAGCGTCAGCCCTGAAGTTAGCGCCTCGGAGAGCATTCGCTATCGCAGCAAATCGGCCAATGCGACAATCAGCGGCGTGGGCCGCGATAACCTGCGCGTTAGCGGCCTCAAGCTGATACAGGGTCGAAACTTCCTGGATGACCGCAATGCGCTGCAGGAAGTGATCATTGACGAAAACGCGCGGCAGGCGTTATTCGGCGATTTCGGCGTTGAGCCTCTGGGCCAGATCGTGTTCCTCGGAGCGGTACCGGCCCGGGTGGTCGGCGTAGTCCAAAGTAACCAGGACTCGGCCCCCAATCGCATCAAAGTATGGATGCCCTATTCCACGGTGATGTATCGCATGGTGGGTAAATCGACGCTTAGCAGCATTAATGTCCGATTGAAAGAGGACGTCTCCAACGAAGCCGCCGTCGCCGCCATTAAACAGTTACTGACTCAACGTCATGGCGTGAAGGATTTTATGCTGTTCAATCTCGACAAATACCGAAAATCGATTGAACACACCTCGATGACGCTGACCTTGCTGATCCTGATGGTCGCCTCGATCTCCCTGATTATTGGCAGTCTGGGCGTGATGAATATCATGCTGGTGTCAGTGACCGAACGCACGCACGAAATCGGCGTACGCATGGCCGTTGGCGCACGTCGCAGCGATATTATGCAGCAGTTTATGATCGAGGCAGTGCTGGTTTGCCTGATCGGTGGCGCATTGGGCATTTTGCTTTCGTTCGCTGCCGGCTCGCTGTTTACCCTGCTGGCGGGGGGCATGCTCACCGCCATCTATTCCTGGCAGGCCGCCGCCGTGGCCTTTTGCTGCTCCACCCTGATTGGCATGATCTTCGGTTATCTCCCGGCCCGCAAAGCGGCGCGGATGGATCCGGTCATTTCTCTGGCCAGCGAGTAACTTATGAAAACCTTATCCCCTCTCGCATTATGCCTCGCGGCCTTGCTCAGTACCGGCTGCGGGAATGCGCTGAAAAGCGAGTATCAGTCCCCAAAGGTGCAGTATCCGGCCCACTGGCAGCAAAGCGCCGAAGCCACCACGCCAGTGCCCTTTAACTGGCGTGATTTCCACGATCCTCAGTTGGACCTATGGCTGCAGCAGGTGATGGCAGCCAACAACGATCTGGCCGCCGCCGCGCTGCGCGTCTACCGTGCCCAACTGGCGGCACAGCGGGCCGACATCGGCACCGCGCCAAGTGTGAACGCAACGCTCAGCAGCGGAGCCAATACCGCCCTTTCAGGCTCCTCAGCCTGGAACAAAAACAGCGGCGCCAATCTCGGCGTCAGCTATGAAGTCGATCTGTGGGGCAAAATGGCACGGCAACGTGACGCCGCGGAATGGGCCAGCCAGGCCACGCAACAGGATTTGCAAAGTGCGCGTCTGGCTTTGCTCGCCAGCGCCAGCAAGAATTACTGGCGTATCGGCTTTATCAATCAGCGCATCCGCGTCAGTCAGCAAAGCATCGACTATTCCCAACAAACCCTGGGGCTGGTCAAGGCACGCTACCGCGCGGGCAGCGTCTCTTCATTGGACGTGGTTGATGCCGAACAAAACCTGATAAATCAGGAAAGCAGCCATCTGGCACTGCTGCGTGAACGTCAGCAGGCACTGAACGAACAGACGGTACTGCTGGGGGCGCCACCGGGGAACACCTTGGTTGAGCCCGATCGCCTGCCGACCGGCCCACTGCCGCAAATCAATGCCGGCATTCCGGCCAGCGTGCTAAGCCATCGGCCGGATATCAGCGCCAAAGAGTGGCGACTGCGTGAAACTCTGGCTAACGTGGACATCAAACGCACCCAGTACTACCCGGCCTTCAGCCTGACGGGCTCATTGGGTGCCAGCAGCACCGCATTGCTGGAGTTTTTGCGCAATCCGCTGGCAACGGTAGGTGCCGGGCTGTCGCTGCCGTTCCTCGAGTGGCGGCAAATGGACGTCGACATCAAAATCGCGCGCAGCGACTATGAACTGCAGGTACTGGAATTCAAGCAGGCGCTGTATAAAGCCATGGCCGATATTGATGATGCCCTGTCGTTACGTACGCAACTGATGGCACAGGAGAAACACCTGCAGACGGCATTGGTGCTGGCACGTAAATCTGAACGGTTGAATGAAAGCCGCTACCGGCAAGGCTCGGTGCCGATCAATTTCTGGCTGGATGCGCAAAATCGCCGTCGGTTGGCCGAACTGGCAGTAGATGAAAACCGGTTCGCTCAATACCAAAACCTGGCGCAACTCTATCTGGAGTTTGGTGGCTCCGCACAGTAACGCTTTAGCCTGACGCTTTCGTCAGGCTTTTTTTATCCTACAGGCATTAATTTTGCCGGTTTTTGCTGCAGACCTTACCTATACTTCCCTCACCCTACCAGACAAAAAATCACCAACATGCGCAATAGTTAATCTATTTATGCGCTATATCGGTGCAAATTCATAAGATAAACTGCTAAATTTGATCGCCGCAAGATATAACGTTAAGCTATAGATGCAAAATAATTAGTCACCTAAATGACATATTCCCGGTGAAAATTGACTTATTACGTGATTCGCATCACACAAAAAAGGCGGTGGCGGATTTGGCAAGAGAGCCATAAGATAAGCCACGCTGATAACTGGGCAGAAGAAGTGAACGAGGATTGCGAATTCACGTACGACTAAAATTGATTAAGGGATGATTATATGAAGTTAAGAAAAAAACGACATAAACCGATGCATATTAATGACATCACCATCATCGATGACAGCAAGCTGAAAAAAGCCATCACCGCGGCCGCTTTGGGTAACGCGATGGAATGGTTCGACTTCGGTGTTTATGGCTTTGTGGCCTACGCCCTTGGGCAAGTATTTTTCCCTGGCGCCACCCCTGGCGTGCAGATGATTGCCGCATTGGCGACCTTTTCCGTTCCCTTCCTGGTACGTCCGTTAGGCGGTATTTTCTTTGGCGCGATGGGCGATAAGTTCGGTCGCCAGAAAGTGCTGTCCATCACCATTATTATCATGGCGGTGAGTACCTTCTGTATCGGCCTGATCCCCTCTTACGCCTCCATCGGCATCTGGGCACCGGTTCTGCTGTTGCTGGCCAAATTGGCACAGGGCTTCTCGGTAGGTGGCGAATACTCCGGCGCGGCAATCTTCGTTGCCGAATACTCGCCGGACAGGAAGCGCGGCTTTATGGGCAGCTGGCTCGATTTCGGCTCCATTGCCGGTTTCGTACTGGGTGCGGGCGTGGTGGTGCTGATTTCCAGTATCGTCGGCGAAACCAACTTCCTCGACTGGGGCTGGCGTATTCCGTTCTTTATCGCGGCACCTCTGGGGCTGATCGGTTTGTACCTGCGTCATGCGCTGGAAGAAACCCCGGCGTTCCAGCAGCACGTGGAAAAGATGGAGCAAGACGACCGCAACGCCATCGAAAACCCGCCGAAGACCTCTTTCAAAGAGATCGCGGCCAAGCACTGGAAAAGCCTGTTGGTTTGTGTCGGTATCGTGATTTCAACCAACGTGACCTATTACATGTTGCTGACCTACATGCCGAGCTACCTGTCGCATAACCTGCACTACTCGGAAGATCACGGTGTACTGATCATTATCGCCATCATGATCGGTATGCTGTTCGTGCAGCCGGTCATCGGTCTGGCCAGTGACCGTATCGGCCGTAAGCCGTTTATTATCGGCGGCAGCGTCGGCCTGCTGGCACTGGCGATTCCGTGCTTTATTCTGATCAACAGTAATGTGATTGGTCTGATCTTCGTCGGCCTGTTGGTGCTGGCGGTGCTGCTGAACTCCTTCACCGGCGTGATGGCCTCCACCCTGCCGGCGATGTTCCCGACGCACATTCGTTACAGCGCGTTGGCGATTTCATTCAACATCTCGGTACTGGTTGCCGGTGCGACCCCAACGGTTGCTGCCTGGCTGGTCGAATCGACCGGGAACCTGTATATGCCGGCTTACTATCTGATGGTCGTCGCCGTCATCGGCCTGATCACCGGTCTGTACATGAAGGAAACTGCCAACAAACCGCTGCGCGGTGCCACCCCGGCCGCCTCGGATCGTTCGGAAGCCAAAGAGCTGCTGCAGGAAAACTACGACAACATCGAACAAAAAGTCGAAGACATCAATGAGCAGATCGCCGAGCTGGAAAAGAAAAAACAGACGTTGATCGACCAGCATCCAAAACTGGACTAAAACAACGTTCTCGCGACAAGCCACCTTCGGGTGGCTTTTTTATTGTCGTAATCCGCTCAACGTCCTAACGCAAATTTGTATAACTTTCATTCTCAGCCCCCGAGTACGAGCGTCGTTTTTCACTGCCAGCAATAATCGGAATAAAAACGGCCATAATACGATTTAGGCAAACTGAATTTTGGCACTATTAGCCTGATATTTTATCCTGACGACGATTGATGCTAGGCTTGAAATCAGGTTAACCCATTGAAGAAGATAGCCAATGAGTAGAATGGATATGCCGATCGTTATTGCCGTAGGCATCATGATTGCGATATGGATAGGCGCGTTATTTAACATTGGTGATATCGCACACACCCTGGCGCGCATCTTTCACTGGATAGAGAGCCTCCGCTAAAGCATGCCCTCCCGGTTTAGCGCATAAAAAAACCGCCTTACTGAAGTGAACCCCATTTATTGGACACTTTGCGTGGCGGCTAACATGGCCTGAGTCCGGTACTGTACCGGGCTTAGACCGTTTAGTTTTACCTTGATGCGTTCGTTGTTGTA